>JBBSHC010000800.1:0-2129 GCA_038253425.1 Leptolyngbyales cyanobacterium
ATTCTGGGAGAAGCCGCCGGTAGAGTCTCTGATGCTTTGCGACAAACCCATCCAGAGATTGACTGGCGTAGAACCGTCGGTCTACGTAACATCATCATTCACCGCTACGACGAGATTCAGCAAGACATCATCTGGAGCATCATCACCACCGAACTGGCGACGCTTCTGACACAGCTAGAACCCCTATTACCACCCTTACCCGACGAGCAAACGTAGAAGGCATTCAGGCTGCAAGCCAGTATCGATGACTGTCTTGTTTCTTGCGATCGACCTCCAACCCTCACCATTTAGCCTCCGTTCGCGAAGCGTTGCTTGCAATTCGCGAAGCTTCGACCTTTTTGCTTGGAACTCTGACCTCTAACCCTGAAACCCCGACCTCAGAAATCAAGCTTTCGAGCTTTGAACCCGAAACTCCAAGCTTTTTGCTCCAAAAGCGAAGCTCAGAACTCGAAACGTCGAGCTTTTTGCTCCAACATCCAAGCTCTGTTCGCGTAGCGTTGCGAAGCAATACTTCAACTGTCGTCTTCAGAAGTCAAATGGTCAGGCTTCTTGCTACACCACTGCCCCTCCACTTGTCACCGTTGCCTCCTGAGCCTTCGCCTTGCGGGGTTTCCGGGCAAAACCGTTGCCAAACATACTCTAGACGCAGACAGCGGCACGCCAGTGGCTAGAGTATGTTTTAATCTCACCCACCACTGCATCTAGCCCCGCGCCCTGTCCACTTGCCTTCGCGTAGTTATACACCTGCAACGCCGCTGCATAGGCCTCACTGCCTGCCGCCAAACAGGTGTCATCCACCAATTCCTGTAGCTGCGTCAGCGGCTACGACGATCGGATACATCGCCTCAAATAACTGCACATCCTTCCGCAACTCATCCAGATCAAACGATCGCGGCAAAAAGTCTGGGTTCTGCGTCGCCACCTCCAACGCCTTACTCACAAACGCCCGACTCTTATCCCCCATCTTGGGTAACGCTTTGCGATCGTCTGCGGTCAAATCAATCAAAAACGGTAGCTTTTCCTTAATGGTTGTGATCGCTGCCATCACCGTTTCCCGATCTTTCGAGTCCAGCGTTGCACTAATTGGAGACATAGACATAGTAGGTTTCTCCCTGAAGGGTTGACCAGCCTAGAGTGCCCAAGCGCAAATACACTCTCAACGCATCAAAATCATTTCAGGGGGAATCAAAGACACTTGCCATTGTCCAATCGTTTTACAAATTGTCTAACCGTTTTATAACTCCGCTTGTATCCATTAAATAATCTCCTATACTAAAAAGCTGCGAAATGCCTATGAATTCGTTGGTTGTTTAGAGCAGCAAAAAGTTAAAGTTCTATACTAAAAATGCGGGTTTATAAAAAGGTGGAATTAGTAGAAAAAATAAAGTTCTATACTACCTCAACAGTCTAGTACGAGCCTATGCAGTTGTTTACCCATCGGCACCGTCCTGCTGTACGAGAAGGCTGTCGTTTTTCCAGTATAGGCAAACTAACTGAAGAATTTTTGATGTCTGCATAAGGACTGGTACAGATAGTTCTGCCAAAAATTGTTCGGACACAGATGTACAGTTTGCCAAGATTGGCACTGTCATGCTCGAAGGCGCGATCGTGCTAAGAGTATAAACTTTCTGAAAATTAAAGCGATGCCCCCGTCACTTTTCATGCGCCTCAGCTTGTTAGCGATTAGCATGAGAATTTCCATGCCAGTTAAATCTGTGGTTGATACTGCCGCATTTCGAGAGGGATTGTCCCAGAGCCAGGAAGCACCATTTTGGTTCAAGAGTTGGTAAATCTCACTGCCGTACTAACCATACCTGATCACCCAATGGCTCAACCAATGCTTTGGGGCACTGACCGCTGATATACAGTCTTAACAGATGCCAGTCCTCTACCCTAGACCCTCGCAAATATTGATAAGTGCTGATGAGGGCTTCTGCAAGTTGGTATCCGGCAGCAAGCTTGCTGTAAAGATGTGCTGCGGCTTGTGTTGCCACTGTATCTGCGATCGGTCGTCCCCAACCTAAAACCGCTCTACAGCCTTGTTCAATCAATGATTCAGCCAAAGAAGATACAGCACCATCACCCGATGCTTCACCTGTTCGGCAACCAGATAAAAACACCAAATGGGG
>JBBSHC010000801.1:0-2120 GCA_038253425.1 Leptolyngbyales cyanobacterium
ATTCGTTTGAGCATCAGTCCTCTTTCCCCTCTGCCATCTTTCAAATCAGTCAGGGCAGCGATCGCCCCATGCCCATGTTGCCTAATTCTCCCATCTTTAATGACGCTTTGATTTAATGACGCTTTGAACTTGCCGAAGCTCATCTGTAGAAACCGTCTCATCGATCGCCAATTCAATCAATGCACGAGGTAAACAGCATAAGAGCGGCTCCAGACAACCTTTTTTGGCTAAACAGCTAAATTACGCTAAATGGCGTTCGATCGCACTTTGAAATGAGCGTTACAGTACAGGAATATGGACTCTGTGCAATTTCCTGATTTAAACACAAAGAATCTTGCCAATCGCGTTGACTCTTTGCAATTCACTCCAGAGCATCAAAACAGTCATAGTGATGCAGGATCTGAGTCGGAGCACGATTGGTGGCACGTTCTAGAGCATATATCACCTGTCGGGATCTTCCGTACCACGGCGACCGGGCAAGGGCTATATGTTAATCAGCGCTGGTGTGAAATTACTGGCTTGTCTGCGATCGAAGCACGTAATGATGGCTGGCTACAAGCCGTTTATCCCGATGATCGTGACCGTGTGATATCTGAGTGGCATCAAGCTGTAACGCAAAGCTTACCCTTTCAGTCACAGTACCGCTTTCAGCGAGCGGACGGTGAAGTCACCTGGGTCTTGGGGCAAGCCGTCGCGCAATACGATTCGCAGGGTCAGTTGATGGGATACATTGGCTCGACAACCGATATTACGCAGCGAAAGCAGGCAGAGGAAGCGCTTCAGCAACATGCCGAGCGGGAACGCTTGATTGCGACGATCGCTCAAGACATTCGTCGATCGCTCAATCTATCGCAGGTATTAGCGACAACGGTGGGTGGGGTTAGGCAATTTTTGCAGACCGATCGAGTCTTGATTTTTCGGTTTGAGTCCGACTGGAGCGGCACTGTGCTTGTCGAATCAGTTGGTGCTGGATGGAAAGCAATTCAGGACACAGTCATTAACGACCCCTGCTTTGCTGAAGCTTACGTTCTTAAATATCAAGGCGGACAGACGCAAGCGACCACTGATATTCATGCCGAACTACCTTCCTGCTACATCAACATGCTGGTAGGATTCCAGGTCAAGGCGTCCCTAATCGTACCGATTCTACAAGAAGACCAACTCTGGGGGCTGCTCATTGCCCACCACTGTAGTGAAACACGCCACTGGCAAACCTGGGAGACTGATTCGCTCAAGCAGTTGGCAGGACAGGTGAGTATTGCCATTCAGCAGTCAGAACTGCATCAGGAGGTGCAGCGTCTCAATGCCGAATTAGAGCAGCAAGTGCAGACCCGCACCGCACAACTACAGCTCGCTTTTGATTTTGAAGCCACCCTCAAGCGCATTACCGATCGCGTCCGCGATAGCCTGGATGAAGATCAAATTCTGCAAACGGCGGTTCGAGAACTGGCAAGCGCGATCGGGGTGCGAAACTGCAATGCAGCGCTATACAACCTGGAACAACGCACCTCAACGGTTCGGTATGAACACACTACCTCTCTGGCTCCCATCCAGGGTCGCGTAGTGTGGATGGATAACTTTGAAGAAGGGTATCGGCAGCTTTTGCAGGGGCAGTACTTCCAGTTCTGTTCGCTGATTCCCCATCCCAACCGGGGACAAGTCACACTGTTTGCCTGTCCGATTCTGGACGACCAGGGAATCTTAGGTGATCTCTGGCTCATCAGCCACTGCGACCATGTGTTTACTGAGCAAGATATTCGGCTGGTGCAACAGGTGGCAAACCAGTGCGCGATCGCTCTACGGCAGGCACGACTTTACCAGGAAGCGCAAGCACAGGTAAAAGAATTAGAAAAGCTCAACCACCTCAAAGATGACTTCCTCAGCACGGTTTCCCATGAATTGCGGTCACCGATGGCGAACATCAAGCTGGCAACGCAAATGCTAGAAATCATTCTCAAGCGTGCCAATCTTTTGGAGACGGATGCCGATCCGCTGTCCAAATACTTCCAGATTCTACGCTACGAGTGTCAGCGCGAGATTAAGCTCATCAACGATCTGCTCGATCTCTCTCGCTTGGAGTCAAATACCGCGCCGCTCGACCTGGAAGTGATTAACCTGCA
>JBBSHC010000802.1:0-2111 GCA_038253425.1 Leptolyngbyales cyanobacterium
ATTAATCTTGCGGTAGAAGGATAACGAGAAAAGTCAAGCTACACTGTAAACAATGAAACAGTTCTAGAGCTTTTATACAGAACCTTCTCTATCTACCCAACTCTTTATGTCTAAGCAAAAGCCTCCAGTTACCGCTGGGGGCTTTTATATTGGCTTAACTGGGATGGTGAAAGGACTTTCTCACTGAGAGATTTATCGCCGAAGAAAATTTTTGCAACTCACACTTTTCACAAACGATTTGGGACTGCTAAGTAACTGGGTGTGATTAAACTGAAGATGATTTTGGTGGTAGTGAACCCCTGCCTGAGGCGAAGCCCACCCCCTTTCTTACGATTAATTAGGACACCTATTTACATACATTTTAGGGTTGGTAAAAGCCAGCGCAACCTGTTTGCATAGGGTTGCGCTGGCTGTCGCCAGTTTGACTAAAGCAAAGAGTACGAGCCGTATTGATACCTGGTGAAAATTGCAATAATGGCACGCCAGGATAACCATTTGCAGCGTTTATTTCTTGCCCTTATGGAGCGCTGTAACTAATCGGCGCACCGCTCCCCTGGAAAGCGGAGGTTGCTAATTGATGGGTTGCTGGTTGCTTACCAGTGATGGCTTCCCTTGACGCTTCTGAGACGAGGCTTTCATCGTTCCATGCCAATGGCTCAACTGTTAGTCCGAGCAATTCAACGACACAGCTTTGCGCGGCTTGGTTGAGGCATTCATCGTCATCTGCACCAAGCTGCTGATCAGCCTCACTTGAAGTGTTCATCTGACAGCTTTGTTGCGTTTTTTGCAGACACTCTTCATACCGTCGTCGCTGCATTGCACACTGATGCGCGTAGTCTTTGATGTTTTTCTCAGAATCTAGTGACATAAATTTGCCCTCCTGAAGGTCTAAGTGAAGTGAACGGGGCTAGAGGCAAAGAAAGAGAAGCACAGGGCGAGCCGCTAGATTTCAACTCATCGTCCTTAAGCGATCGCTGGCAAGCGTCTTTTTGCAGTGCTTGAGCTTGCCTTAAATGCAGGAAGATGAAAGCCTTTCTAACGTTTTCACTATCGCGTTTTCAGGCTCAACTTGCCATCTCAGGGTTGAGTTAGCATGGCTTATTGATAGCTATAACGCCGCGATCGTCGATTAGCTCTAGGTTTAATCAGTATTACAAATATTAACCAATGATTGCGCTATGTAAAATCCTTCAAAGATTTTGCTGAATCATGACGTTTAGACGCTTTTTGTGGATCTCCGACGGGCATATCGGGGTAGCTGCTCACGCATTCGATCGTCGCTGCGCCTTGATTAATGAGGCGTAAACATCAGACAGTAGTCATCAACTACTATTAACCGTTACAGCCGCTTGTGTGGATCTATATCGTCAAACGTTTGCTCAGTCTGTTGCCTGTTTTGCTCGGTATCACGCTTTTGGTGTTCAGCTTTTTACACCTGATTCCTGGTGATCCGGCAGTCGTCTTATTGGGCGATCGGGCAACGCCTGGGCAAATTGCCGTTCTCAGAGAGCAGCTTGGGTTAAACCAACCGCTGGTGACGCAGTACCTTGCTTTTCTCAACCATCTCATCCATTTCGACTTAGGTACCAGCATTATTAGCGGTATTCCTGTCGCCAATGAGCTTCGGATTCGCTTTCCTGCCACATTGGAGTTGTCAGTGGCTGCAATGGCGATCGCACTGTTGCTGGGCGTTCCGGCTGGTATTTTGGCTGCCGTTCGCAAAAATAGCTGGTTAGACAATTTAATGATGACTGGTTCGCTGGTGGGTGTTTCACTGCCCGTTTACTGGTTGGGTCTGTTGCTCGTTTACCTGTTTGCTGTCAATTTGCACTGGTTGCCAGCTAGCGGGCGCATGAGCGTGGATATCGGCTTTGGCTTTCAGCCGCTTACAGGCTTTTATGTGCTGGATGCTCTGCTGAGGTTGAATGGCGCTGCACTCAGGGATGTCTTGGCTCACTTGCTCTTACCAGCGTTTGCTTTGGGAACCATTCCGCTGGCGATTCTGGCTCGCATTACCCGTAGCGCCATGCTGGAGACGTTATCGCAGGACTATATTCGGACTGCTCGTGCTAAAGGTGTACCCGCACAATGGGTTGTTTTGCGGCACGCGC
>JBBSHC010000803.1:0-2106 GCA_038253425.1 Leptolyngbyales cyanobacterium
GGCAAGCTTGATTTAACATCTTTTACGCATCGCCTTGATCAGTTGGGACTATAAAGCTCGTTAACTGTAAGCGAACCTAAATACCTAAACCAAAAGATCTAAACCAAGACATCACAGAGATACACTTATTTTTGCTACGAATACTCTTCGTAACTTGACATGAACTGTACCACAAGTTTGTAGTCTAAGCTGCTTACAACGAAACACGATCGCTGACTAAAGCAGCCTCAAATCACGTCGTTAGTATTCTCGATAACCTGCGCTTAGCTACGTAGTGTCATCAGCACTTTTACCGCGTGAAAGCCTATGTCGAGGCATTGTAGAGTTTTGCTAAGAGAAAAGAGCAGCTCTTTACGCTTCACTCAATTTCGTTTCTGGTAACAAATCGAACCTTGGATTGCCCAGCCTATCCATAAGCAATATCTATTATTTGCTGCTGAAACATAATTCAGATTAATATAATCTGGTTGAATCAAAAGACGGAGCTACGTCAGCTACAGAGGGCAGCTATCGTTCACAGCATTAAGGCGATGAAAGGCTGCTTTCAATCCTGTATCGGGTTCAGATCCTGTATCAGCTTTTAATGGTCTTCCTCGCTAGTCAGCAACGTAGCAACGGGGCGCTTACTGGTCTTAGCTTGTAACACCTTGCTGAAATAGCTGCTATGGCGATCTCAGATCATTTGTGAGAGAAAGATTCCCCAACTTTTTCAACAAGTCGGTATCTAAAGAACTGCTTCTTAGGACTCAAATGGGATTGCTATATGAACGGCAAGCAGTGCCATCAAACAATTAAAGTCAGGCGTACCAGAAGGACCAAAGCGCCAACTCAGGCTCTAAACCGCTCAGTTACTGAAAACCGTTATTTTGGCGGGGCGACCATGATCCAGCCACGCGCTTTCAAAAAATGCATTGTTGCCAGCCCTTGAGAACGCATTGCATCTCCATCTGTGTCTGGTTGCATTAGTGCGGGGAACTGTGTGTATGGTTGCCAGCGTAAGGACGATCGCGGCTTTAACCACAAGATCAGAGGGTCGTCTTGTGACGCTGATGGTGGCTGCATCCAGGTCATTTCACCTCCGGCAGCAGCAGCAAGGAATTGTTGCATCATACCTCGCAGAAACTTTCGGATTATAGCGCTTGAAGGCGATCGCTTGATCCACGTAAACATACGGGCTTAGCGCCACAGAATGTCTGCTCTACTGCACGACTAAGTGAGCGATCGTCAGCTTCTACCCTTAGACCGACTCCGGCAATTTTAGCAGCGCGTTACCGTATAGTTACAAAACTTTACCTGCGTATGCATATGCTTCCTGATTTATTGGCAGCGACTAACGACTACTGGCAGAAACTGGATGCTCTAGAAGCCGCTTACCAACAGGGCGAGATTTCCCTTCAAGAAGTGGATGCTTCAGTTGCTCACCTGATGGCAGAACTGGCTCAAGAGCGTCGCGCTGCCCTATCTGCGTTTTGGAATGGGCTACGCCAACGCTGGCTGGCGCAAAAAGAACTAATTTTGGGTGTGAGCCTGGTAGGAGTGCTGGCTTATGCCTGGGTGTCGCTTAATCAGCTCGCTTAAAGCTTCTAGTACTGCCTTTCAGTAGGCAAAGTACTGTCGTCACGCGATCGATACAGCGTTACCTGCATCGCCATAGCAGAGACGGAGCTACATCTGTCTGGGAGAACACAAAAGCAGCAATTTAGGTGGTCTTAGGATCTAGTTCATCTTTGGTCCGCTTAGGAAAAGAGATTTCAAGCACAACGCAACCAATGTCAGTTTTGAAGGGTCCGTGAACCTCACCGGGTGGTCTGCTGGCGTAATGTCCGCTCTCTAGCCACAAATCAAAAGCCTGGTCATAAAGACGACCACTCACTACAAAAATTTCCTCCGGGTAAGGATGACTTTTGCTGCCAAAAGAAGTCGTATCGGCACCAGGGTGAAAGCGCGTTAAACGAGTATATTCGCCAGTAACTTCATCTCTGCTCAAAGTCAGTTCTTCTGCGAGGTTTTCCAGTCCTTCGATTGGCTGCCATTGCCCGCTATTGATTAAGCTGAATGGATTCCAGTAGGTGATGGTAGATTTTGGCATAGCGTTTCCTTCCTCGA
>JBBSHC010000804.1:0-2106 GCA_038253425.1 Leptolyngbyales cyanobacterium
TCGCGTAGGCGATCGCCACGGCTCGACCAATACCCGAATCGCCACCTGTAATTAGCGCCACTTTTCCTTGAAGTTTGTTAGCAGGCTTGTAGTTAGACAAATCGCTATCCGGCTGCGGAATCATATCTTCCTGACTGGCGGGATAAGGCAGCGTTTGGGCGGGAATTTGATCAGCAGTCGGACGAAATTCTTCAGGCATCGTAGTAACCTCTTTGAGAGTTGGTTGCATTTGAGAATAAACGGTTTACTTGAGACGATCGCTTAAATGGTCGGCAACGCGAATGGCATTGGCGATAATGGTCAGAGTTGGATTGGCTCCTGAGTGAGACGGAAAGAAGCTGCTGTCCACCACGTACAGGTTATTGACTTCGTGAGTCTGACAGTTGCGATCGAGCACGGAGGTGGCAGGATCGCCACCAAATCGGCAAGTCCCGCACTGGTGTCCCACCACTTGAATGGGCAGTTGATTGCGGGGATACATCCCGAAGGGAAGAACGGCGTGTTCCGTTGTTTTATCGATCGACTTGAGAATAGCCGTCCAGCGATGAACTAAGCGTTCATGTCCCTCAGTATTATTGGGCGTGTAATGCAAACACAATTGCTCGCCTTTTAGCTGCACACGATTGTTCGGATCGGGTAAGTCCTCAGACTGGAGCCACCAACCCGTCGAATGGCTGGCAAGATTTTGTAGCACAAAGCCTGGAGTCAGCTTAGCAAACGGAGCCAACAGCGGCGGCGCTTCGGCAGGAATCATATCTTTAAGCACGTTGCCCGTGTTTTGAACTTGACCCATTGGATAAGGGAAGCCAGGTTCACCCCAATAAAAATCATTAATGGCGATCGTCTTTTGAAACTGATCAGGATTTGGTTCTTGGCTCAGCGCCAGAACCACACATTCCAAATGCTTCATGAAATTGCGTCCAACCTGACCGGAACCGTTTGCCAGTCCATTGCAGTGGCGATCGGTTACCGATCGCAGCAGCAACGCAGCAGAGTTGACTGCCCCGCCAGCGACCACAATGATGTCGCCCTGAAACTGATGAATTTCCCCATCGATCTCGGTTTCAACGCTGCTCACTTCTCGACCTGATGAACTGGTGTGCAGCCGCAGCACTTTTGCCCCTGTCTTCAAGGTGATGTTGGCATTGTTCTGAATTGGCGTAATGCAATTTACGTCAGCGTCGGCTTTGGCATCGACAAGACAGGGATAGCCATCACACGTATCGCAGCGAATGCAGGCACTCAACGTCCTGTCCACCTCGTTCAATTTCAAACCCAGAGGCAAATGAAATGGATGTAACCCTTGCTTCTGTAAACCATCACTCATTGCCTGCATTCGAGGTTCGTGGCTGAAGGGTGGATGCGGATAGGGTTCGCTGCGGTGCGGCTCGATCGGGTCTTCCCCCTGTCGCCCGTGTACGTTGTAGAGTTTCTCAGCACGGGTATAGTAAGGTTCAAAATCCTGGTATTTCAGAAGCCATTCTGGCGAAATCCCGCCTTTATGAGTGACCGCTTCAAAGTCTCGATCACGCAGTCGCATCAGAGCAGCCCCATAGACTTTGGTGTTGCCTCCGACCCAGTAGCCTGTCTGCGGATGAAACGGTCTGTTGTCCTTGTCATACCAGGTTTCCGGCGTATGGTAGCGCTCTTTCTGGTAGACTTCTTTGGCATCCCAGTTGGCTTTCTCTCTAGGTAAAAAGTCGCCGCGCTCCAGAATCAGAATTTTCTTGCCTGTTGGTGCAAGTTGATGCGCCAAGGTTCCGCCCTCTGCGCCCGTGCCAATGATGATAATGTCGTAGTGATCGTCGGTCATTGATTAGACCTCTTGCAAAAGTCCATTTCTTGAACGAATTCCTAACAGTTTCAGCCTCACATTCTGCTACTTATGCAAGAAGTCTATTCAGTTCCTTACCGAGATAGCGAGTTTCCAGATTGCTAACAGAGATCGGAGTCAACTTCTAGTAACGGCGGTCATTACCGATGCGATCGCCATTTAACGCTCGTAACGATTCTCCTAATGACCACAGCGCCCCGCCCAGCAGCAAAATGTCTTTACTCAAAAATTGTCCTGGTAGCGCCGAGAGGACTGGAAAGGTGGGATCGAAA
>JBBSHC010000805.1:0-2105 GCA_038253425.1 Leptolyngbyales cyanobacterium
TCTCTTTGGCAAACCCGCTCCTGACCGCTTCGAGTGGCTAGTCCCACTGATGCCAGACCTCCCGCAAGCGCGGCGGGGGAAAGCTGCTGCCAAAGCTAGAACTCCCTTCCTGCCAACTGTCCCGGCTTAAATCGGTAGCCCGAGGACTTATCATTCAAGCTTTTGAGCGTAACCAGTTTTGCTCCAAACACTCGCCCTGTAAGCATTCCTTCTATTTGCCGTACCTCAAGTTCCTCCTACTTACAGCAGCAAGGCCAGGTGAAGTAATTGCCCTCCAGTGGAAGCATATCGACTTTGAGAACGGGTTGATTGAGATTTCAGAAGCTATGGGCAGAGATTTGGAAGCATCACCCTATGCAACCAGAAAAGTGAGGAAAGAGACAAAGACTGGAGAAGTCAGGTATCTACCAACAAACTCTGCACTTAGGATTGTGGATTAAATAAGACCGGAGAACAGAGAGAAAGGTGATAGGGTGAGAGGCAACTTATACCAATTTAAATGGCATAGGTGGCAGATGAATTTTGGGGCAGTGCCTTTATCAAAGGTTTCACCTTTGTACCCTATTTGATCTGCCGTGTCCGCTCTTTAAATTGGTATCACCCTCCACTGTCTTCAATGCAACCTTACCTGCCCCAAGTCGAGCAACAGATGCAACGGTTCTATGTCTCCTTATCTGAGAAGGATCGGCGTCGGTACGCGGCGGTAGAAGCTTTGAAACTAGGGCGGGGCGGGGTGAGTTATATCAGTTGTTTGCTGAAATGTGATGATGAGGCAATGTAATTGGGGAAACGAGCATTGGAGGCAGAGGAGCCATTGAAGCAAAGTAGAATTCGGAGCGTCGGAGGCGGTCGCCAAGCCGCCTAGCGTTGCTAAGGCAGCTTGGAGGAGGCATTTTTGAAAGTGCTTGCTCAACATACTGCTGGCTCACCGATGGACGTGACGATCAAGTGGACAAAGCTCACTCGGCAAGAGCTTGCCCAGTTGCTGAAGGCAGAAGGAAAGAGCGTCAGTGTGACGGTGATAGACCAACTGCTGGCAAAACATCACTACCGCAAGCGGAAAGCGCAAAAGCGACTGGCGACTGGAGCCCACCCACAACGCAACGCGCAATTTGAGAAGCTTGAGCAGGTCAAAGCCAACTACCAAGCCGTAGGCAATCCGGTGTTAAGCATGGACACAAAAAAAGAGAACTGCTTGGAAACCTCTATCGGGAAGGGCGGGCGTGGGTATGTTTGCAGCCAACATGAGTAAGCGTTGGCTTTTCACAGCTAGTCTGAACACTGCTCCGGTTTCGACGACACGACCGCTAGCAGAACACCTGCCGCGATTAAATCGCCAGTGAGACGCTTGGCTACTTGATCGTGTCGATCGAACAGCATTAATAGTCCTTGCACTTCTAACGCATCAATGGTCTGCTGCACCACAGTCAGCGGTTCTACCTGCTCTAACTCTGCTAGCGAAGACTGATGAGCAGCGGCAGGAGCCAACCGATCGACGTCTACGTTGCGCTGTAGACCTGGCACTGATGGTTGATGTGCTGCTATGTCCTTGCCGTTGTCTAGCTCGGTAAATGGTTCACGGGCTTGAACGGACTGAGTATCAGAAAACGCTAACGGCATGGCATCCCCTTAGGTGATCGACTAGAAACCGCGTGTTCGCACCGTTACCACGCAAACGAACCAGTCAGTTTCTAACCCATTCACAAACTAGCAATCAGGTCAATAAGTTGCAATCTTTATTAACAGAATGGCGAAATTGTTACATCTTGCTATGTTTCTCTCAGCGATACCCGTAGACAGGGCAGCTACGTAGAGGGAGTCTGGCAACGATTCGTGCCATTTGAAGCCATTTGCTTTGAAATGCTTGCACAGCAGTGCTTTTAACCATTGCTTTCTCTAGCTCGGTTAGGGAAGCTAGGAACGAAGGCATAAGGGTTTGAGGCATGAAGCCGGAGCTTTTTTTCCAAATGGCTCACTTTTACACGAATCGTTGCCAGACCCTAAGTACGATTCGAAGCAGATGACCATCAGGATCTGGCATGAGAAAGCCCTGCTTGAAGCCTGAGGTGAGTTCTGAAACCATTACGACTGGCGATATCATCAAA
>JBBSHC010000806.1:0-2098 GCA_038253425.1 Leptolyngbyales cyanobacterium
GATCGCTACAACTATAGTCTGTAGCACCTTGTCTACGCTTGCGTTTTATCAGGGCTTCGTGGCGCTGCTTGCGGGTCCTGCCCACCCTGATGAGGATGAATCACCGTCGGCTAACAACGACAAAGCAACGAAAGCGGCACAAACAACGACACAAACGAAACCCGCGATCGCTGCGCCAGAGGGTCTGACAATGGCAAGCACGCCTACAGTCCGCGTTCAGGCTGGGTCAGGTAAACAAACTGCCCAATCAGTAGCGTCTCAATCGTCAACGGCTGTGCGACCCCTTCCGACTGTTGAAATACCGCCAGCACCCGCTCGCTATGCCTCCACAATAGAAGCGCTATCTGGCTCATCTGCACAAACTGCCAGTACGATCGCTGCTCCTGAAACGATCGCCACGGGGCAAACAAACAGCGCTCAACCGCTGCCCTTCGCCGCTGCAACAGTGCCCCTCGCTGATGTGAAAGGGCATTGGGCAGAAAGCTACATTGAAGCGCTTGCCGATAAGGGCATTGTGCGGGGCTATCGTGATGGCAAGTTTCATCCCGATGAGCCAGTGACACCGACGCAGTTTGCCAGGATGACCCAGCAGGCTTTTGCAGCAGCGCCCATTTCATACAGTGACTTGCAACAACATACGAGCGGTGCACCCACCCGTGCCGATGCGGCTGCTTTCATCGCTCAAACGATCGCAAGAACGGAGTCAGCGCCAACGGTAACGGCTGTGCAAATTAGTGGTGCTGTGCCCCGTCCCGGTATCTACACGCTGCCAGAGGGAAACAACGCTACCTCAACGATCGAGCAGGGTTTACCCACCGTCACCCGCGCTATTCAACGCGCTGGAGGAGTTCTGGCAGGTGCGGATCTGCGTCAGGTACAAATCCATCGGGTGAGCGATACAACTGCCAGACAGGTGATTAACGTAGACGTGCAGCAAATGCTCCAAACGGGCGATCGCAGCCGCGATTTTGTTCTGAAACAAGGCGATCGGCTTTTCATTCCCGTTGCCAGTGAAGCTGCCAGCCAGCCTCTGCCAAACACCTTATCCACAACAACACAGGCGGTAAGTCTGCTAGAGAGTAAGTAGACGGAATGTAAAACTGAAGAAGCTGACTGCTGAGGGCTGACTGCTGCTAGTCCTACAATCCTGAGCGCTTCTTTTCCCGTACTGCAACCAGGTTTAAAGCTGACTGCTGAGGGCTGACCGCTTTTTTAGGTGTCTCTACTTCATCGATAATGCTTCTACTCGTCGTAGCGCATAAGTTTGCGGTAGAAAGCCTGGGAAAAATCTGCGAGACGCGCACGCTTGAAGTTCATAATCACTTCGATGAGGAAATCGATGAACTCAAAGTTCGCCATCATGAGCTCGTAGCTTAAGTCAGAATTGCCGTCAAACTGAATGCGGCAACGGGTTAAATCAGCCGGCAATGTTGAGACATTCCAGGTCGCAACAAAGGGAATGCTCTCACCACCTTCAATTTTGCGCTTACCTTCCAGAGAGCCTTTTTGGTAGAGGCTAATTGCCAGAGGCAGAAGCGATCGCTTCCCTGCCTGAGGGTAGTAAGGGGCATAAACGCCTACATGCTGGTTAGCGGCGGGTTGAAGTTGGTCGATGGACATGCTCAATCTTCCTCAGGTGTTGTCAGGTTGGAAGTTCATTAATCGGGCGATGGTTGCCTGCAACAGGGGACTAGATAGGAACGGTGACGCCGTTGTCAGGGACTCTCACTCATGCCTTGAGAAGGGCTAAGAGTTGATGAAACAATCCAAGCGGATTATGCCCCTAATTGCAAGCAAGTTGCTAGTGGGGCTGCAATTTGCCAGGGCTTGCCCTGAACGTTCACGTGCCCGATGCTCAAACATGAGTGCTTACGTGCTTAGCGGTCAACCGATTCCAGCCATGTGTCGGAGCGATTTTGCGGGTAGCTGTAGTATGCCCAAAAATCCTTACCGTAACGCAAGAGCTATCTAATCTATTTCATCCAATGGCTCAAACAAAGGAACTTGAGACGAAAATTATCTAAGCATTCAATCGGGTTTTCCCTCTTGACTCTAATCAATGCTCCTATTGTGTCAGCGGACTGTTTGTCGTTCGATA
>JBBSHC010000807.1:0-2087 GCA_038253425.1 Leptolyngbyales cyanobacterium
CCAGCCAGGGGTTCCACCCCTGCACCCCGTCCTAACCAGTATGGCTATGGCTATAAATGTTTGAACAGCCAATTCGCCTCACGCTAAATTACTGATTGGGTGCCCATTGGCTAATGCGGAAGATCACAAATTCTGCCGGACGCACTGGGCAAACGCCGACTTCCACGTAGAGCCGACCCAACATCATCGTGTCGGGTGTATTTAGATCCCCATCACACTTGACGTAAAAGGCTTCGGTTGGACTGGCTCCAAACAGTGCCCCATCCCGCCAGAGTCGCGTCAAGAAGCCTTCGACGGTACGCGTCACCCGCGCCCAAAGATCCTGGTCGTTGGGTTCAAAGACAACCCACTGAGTACCCAGTTCGATCGACTTCTCAATGTAGCTAATTAAACGGCGCACGCTGATGTACCGCCACTGAATATTGTCGGGTTCCACGAGGGTACGGGCACCCCAAACCTTATAGCCACGATTGTAGTTTGCAAAGTTGCGAATGCAATTGATACCCAGTGGGTTAAGCAATTCTTGTTCGCGCATATTGGTCTCGTAAGCCAGCCCCAACACACCTCTTGGAGTTTCGTTAGCAGGGGCTTTGTACACCCCCCGTGATTCATCAGTACGGCACCAGATTCCCATCATGTGACCACAGGGCGGCACCATAAGGGGACGGTTGTTATTACGCGGATTGGCAACTTTAACCCAGGGGTAATACAGCGCCCCAAACATCGATCGGCGGTTGAAGTGGGTGAGCCATTGAGCCATGTCTTGCGGCTTCTGTTCCTCTGGAGCAACGGGTTCGAGTCCACGACGCAGCTTCACAGGCGGCGGATCAAGCACAACCATGCGGTAGGCAGGACCAGGAAACGAGTTTTCACATTGGCTCACCATCATTTCCATAATGGCGTGGATCTGGTCGAGATCCAGTAGCTGTGCCTGAAATGCACGCATTAAATCAGGACAGGCAATCATGGCCACTTCGTCAATTTCAAATAGCCCTTGAATGCCTTTTCGCTCGTCTCTTACCCCGTGCATATCTCTTGCGAGGCGCTCGACGGGTGCAATGTAGGGTGGTGGTGCCACTTCATAGCGTCCGTTGGCAGGACGGCGGGTTAAGGGATGCCCTTGATCGCCCGAAATATTGATAGCGGTGAGATATTCGGAGGTCTCCAGCGCTGTAAGGACATAATCAGCAACAGCGGTATCTGCCTGAGTGTTCATGGTCAGGTGCGGGAACGACTCTAGCTCTCGATCGCCGCTACGAACCACAACCTTAAAGAATTCGCCCGTGTTAAAGGGTGCTTCAGCGTCGGGATCAGCATCTTCAACGGATTTTGGCTCACTTTCAACGATCGTCACGACGATGCGATCGGCAGGCGGCAGGGCAGGTGCGCCATCTTCTGCTTCCGGCACCTTGAGATTAAAGCTGAGCGATGGCTTTTTCGCGGAGGTCAACAGACGCGTCGCCGTTTCTTGAGCTTCAGGGGCAGGTGTACCGGGCAACTTAGTGCCAATACTTACCACCCAGCAGCGTCCACCGCCGTTTTGAAACCAGCCTTGCACGGCAAACGGTAAGTAGGCATCAAAATCAGTAAAGCCATCAGAACCGGGTCTAGCAAAGCATTCCAGATACTGATTCCAATTTGTAATCAAGATGGGTTTGAACAGATCCGCATCACCTCGGACATCTTCGGTAAAGCCGACAAAGCCACCCACACTCATGCTAATGCCTTCGATCGGACGACTGCCGCGATCGACTTCCTCGACGTATACACCTGGAGCAAAATAATCTAATGCCATGATTCACGTGCCTCCGTGGATTTGGAATGAGCGCTGGTCTGATCGGGTCTATGTAATGGGAACGTGTAAGGGAAAAACTACATAGTTTGAGAATCTACATATTTGAGGAATTTACGTCATTTGAGAAATCGTTAGCCCCTTTGGTAGCAGCACTGGCTGATGAGAGAGTGGATAGGGAACCGTTAAAGTAACGTGCAACGCGAGCTGCAAGGGGGCACGGAGTACCGTCCAAAGCACAACGTTCTCAGCGGGTGCCTGGGTAAATACGCGCATTTTTAACGCTCCATAACCA
>JBBSHC010000808.1:0-2082 GCA_038253425.1 Leptolyngbyales cyanobacterium
AACGAGTTTTTTGTCCGCGTACAGAGGCTTTGGTAAAGGGTAGGTCTAATTCCTGGCTGACAGCACTTAACCAGGGCACCAGATGCCTCTGTGCTTTGACTGTAATCCATTGTTGCAGGGCTTTCTTACAGCAATCTTGGTTAGCAACCTGCCCAAAGAGTGTGAGTTTGAGGTCTGCGGCTTCGATCGCTCGCACTCCCGGTAGGGATGTTGGGCAATAGTCGAGCTGCCAGGTTTGCGCGATCGCCCGTAGCTGAAGCTGCTCTGGGAGGCGATCGGATGGTTCTACACCAGCGAGGGTTTGTCGCGTTTCAATCTGTTGTGTAACCCGGCTAATCCAGCGCTGTTTGCGCTCTAGAATTGCTGGAATGGTGGTCTGGTCATACCCTTGAGGCACTACAACCTCTAGATTGCCAACCACTGAAACCTTGAGAGAGACATGCTTTGCCTTGGGGCTTTCTCGCACAGTGTAGCTCGGCAGCATAGCAAGATCGGTTCGCTGGCTGTTTTCTAACATTTCCATTAACGCACTTGATTGCCCCAGTGTCATGCGTCTCCCGTAGAGACTTTACCGCATCTTTCGACCCAGAGCCGCTTATAATCAACGAAACCTTTTAGACTTGGAACAGCACTGAACATGGTCGGTGCTAGAACAAATAACTTTTTAAATCGGCTTAAATCGGCGATCGGTCTTGGGGTCGTGCCAAAAAGCTCAAAGCGATCGCTTAAAGCGATGGTTTACAGGGAATACTTGAAGCCCACGTGCCAGCATCCCTGGCTCATCATTTAGTATGCCAGTTCAGTAGTATGCACTTTCAGTAGATTGGGTGACCGAGCAAGCGCTAGACATGTTAATGCAGCCATTGACACAAGATATTACCGTCCGTCAAGCGATCGCGGAGGATGTTGCATGGGCAGCGCCCTTATTTTTTACCGCAGGTCCAGCCTTGTTCAGCTACATCTTTGCGTCTCCCCCGGAGGAAGCAAAAACAATTTTTTGTCAGGCGTTTGCCCATCCTCAACATGCGCTCAGCTATGACCAGGCACAGGTAGTCGAGGTTTGCAAGCAACCAGCGGGCATCATCATCGGTTATCCTAGCGCCTTAAAGCGCCAGGCAGATGAAAAAGTGCATCAGGTAATGGCACGTATTTTACCGCTCCGCAAGCTACCCAAAATTCTGGTAAATCTAGCAGACTTGACTCGCATCCGGCAGGATATTGCCGCTCAAGACTATTACATTCTGGGTCTAAGCATTTTGCCAGACTGTCGTAATCAAGGCTTAGGTACCTACTTGCTTAACCAGGCAGAACAACAGGCACGTGCTTGCAACTGTAAAGCGATCGTGCTGGATGTCACTTACACCAATACCGCAGCCAGGTCGCTTTTTGAACGCCTCGGTTATCGAGTGACGTGCAGCAAAACAACGCCTCGGTTTGAGCAACTAACACGCTCTGGTGGTTTGCATCGCATGATGAAGTCGTTAGCCTGAGCAAGAGAACTGCTGACCCAAAACTCAGATTATGCAAAACTCGCACTATAGCGGCTATACGGGCAACAAAACATTGTTAGCTTGTAGCTTTTGGCGTTTAGCCTTCGAGCGAATTCGGCACTGTTTTAGATAAACTGTTTCAAACAAATTGGTATCACCTGAAAAGGGTGATGTGCAGCGATCGCAGACGCTGGAATCTTAATTTGGTCCTACCGCTGCTGACTGGTCAGTTTTCAGATCTCTAGCTTCATAATTTGATACAAGCCTTTAGTGTAGAGGTGCTCTATGAGCGGCTGAAACGTATCCAACAGGTTGAAACTGCATGAGAAAGATGCCAGCAATTTATAAGAAAAATTAAGCGATCGCAGAATTTAGTTCTGACGGCAATTAGAGTGAAAAACTTCACAAAATTTGCTGGTGCTTAAAAGGCTTGAATTGTCTTCTGCGTAGGGGTTTCAACTGAAGCTTCCATAAACCTACCGATCCACAACAGCAGATTAATTGAGAAAATACAGAGAAAACAATGAACAATCACCAAAAACTGTAAATTTATTCTACAAAGGCTCATCTAACTTAAGTGGTTTCTCTATAC
>JBBSHC010000809.1:0-2081 GCA_038253425.1 Leptolyngbyales cyanobacterium
CTGAGCATATGGCACTCGTCCACCACGTAGACTTTATAGCGACACTGTACGGGCGCGAACTGCGATCGCTCAATCAACTCACGAATATTGTCAACGCCAGTATTGCTGGCAGCGTCGATTTCGATCACGTCTAACGCCGATCCTTTCGCGATCGATTGGCAGACTTCACACTGTCCGCAGGGTTGTTCTGTCGGCTTTTCGTATTTCAGGCAATTGAGCGATTTTGCCAAAATGCGGGCGCTCGAGGTTTTGCCCGTGCCCCGTGCCCCCGTGAAAAGATAAGCAGGCGCAATTCGCTGCTGGTGTAGTGCATTAGTCAGCGTGGTAGCGATCGCTTCTTGCCCAACCAAATCACTAAAGGTTTGGGGACGGTACTTATGATGCAGCGGTTGATAGGTCATCAGTTAACGGCAACTCCCTACCTTCTAGCGTAAGCGACAGTTGATGCGAACAGATGAACTATTTTCGTCTATCATGAGCATTTATGAAGGTTGCTTAGTCACATCTGTCCCACAAGTTGAATGAAATCCGTAACCCTTTCCTATCGCAGGTGCTGCTTTACGACAGGCTGACGTTTCATCCCTTTCTACTGCTATGCGATCGCTGTATGCTAACCTGAATAGTCCTTTGCCGACTTGCTGCTCATGGCTGACCGCACTAAAATTCAATCCATCTACACGGATGGCGCTTGCTCTGGGAACCCTGGTCCGGGCGGCTGGGGAACCGTCGTTTACTTTGCTGATGGCTCGGTGCATGAGATGGGTGGAGCTGATCCGCAAACAACAAACAATCGGATGGAGATGCAAGCCGCGATCGCAGCGCTTCAGTTTTTGAAAGATATCGCACACTCAGATATCATCGACCTCTACACCGACAGCGAATACGTCAAAAACGGCATTACGCAATGGATTCACGGCTGGAAGAAAAAAGGATGGAAAACCTCTACTGGAAAGCCCGTACTCAATCCTGATCTATGGCAACAGTTGGATGCCTTAAACTCCAAGCAAGTCCAGTGGCGCTATGTGCGCGGTCATACTGGCAATGTGGGCAACGAACGGTGTGATGCGATCGCCCGTGCCTTTTCGCTGGGCAAAGCTCCTGCGCTCAAGCAGCTTACGTTTTAACCGACTGCCTTGTTGTCTGTTCATCACATTCCTGCTTCGCAGTCGCTTCAAGCCAACGGTTTTGCGCTCAAAATGGTTACTCTTTGTGACTTCAAGCTATTATTGCGACACGCTTAAAGCCAGTTGAAACCGCAACAATAGGTTGAGTCAGATACAGCCTGTATCACGATCTAGCACCCAACCTCTAAATCCTTACCCCCTCTCCTATAGCACCCGATGGAGTCTCATCCCCATTCTCAGGTTGATGCTGAAAACTTGCCGCGTGACGTCAGAGTTGCTCAATTGCGTGACTTGGTTGACACTTTGCACATGGCTGACGAAGTTTCTAGCAAAGGTTACTTGATCACCAGTTCAGAACTAGCTGATCTCATGGATGTCAACGCCAGCGCCGTTACCAGTCGTGGTGACAACTGGGTGTGGCGTAACTGGGTCGTTTCCCGTGTTCGTCGGGAAGGAAACCAAATTCTTTGGCAGCTAGAGCGGGTTGACTAACAACAGTACTAAACACTAAAAGCTATTTTTGAAGTTGCGTGGTCCCTTATAGCCAGACTGGTCTGCCAGATCTTGTAACGGCTCTTGACCGGAGTAAAACTTACCGTTGATCTCCCAGGTGGGAAACCCAAACGGCTTACCTGTTTCTTTCTCCACTTTCGATGCGATCGCTTGACATACTGAAGTCTGCGGATTCTTGCCGTCTGCTGCACACTCAACGTAGGGAAGATCTTCAAGCGCTTTCACGCCAAAAATCTTCTTTTGTTCATAGCAATGAGGGCACCAGTAGGCACCATACATCTTTGCGCCAACTTCCTTCAAATGACGAGCCAGTTGAATCTCAGCCTCACCAGAGGTGTCTTTGATAGTAAAAAAGACCTGACCACTGCCCGATGCCAGGGTGTAAGCCCCAGCCGTAACTTTGCCAATGGGGGCGTAAAGCGCCAAGGTGCCCACCAGTGTGAC
>JBBSHC010000810.1:0-2071 GCA_038253425.1 Leptolyngbyales cyanobacterium
AATAGTCTTCAAACCGGGGAAGTTCAGCACGTCGATCGCTGCCACAGCAGCAAACAGCACAATGCCAACCAGTACAACAGTGCCTACAATTTCGGATGGCGTGCGTGTTGTAGGGATCGTTGATAGCCCAGCGTCTTGCAGTTTCGTGGGTTCCCCTGCTGGCGGTGGGGGGGGAATGTTGACGATCGGTGAAGGTGCGACTTGAGTATAGGGCGTTGACTGAATGCCCAACCAGTAAAAGATGTTGTTGAACCCAATTCCCGTCAAAATGTTGGTCACCAGTTCAGCAACAAACTTGCCGATGACATACGCCGCAATCAAAATCAAAGCTGCCGTAAAAATCTGCGGTAGCGTGTTGAGAATCTGATTCAACATGGCTGTGGCAGGACCAGAAATCGACGGAATCTGGAGCGCATCCAAAGCGGCAGTCGCAGTGGGAATCAGAATCAACACGTAGACGATCGTACCTACCAGCCAGGAGAGCGATTGTCCGCCAGTAGTACGGCTCAAGCCAAACTTTGCACCCAGACGATCGGCTCCAGCAGCCGACAGCAGGTTCGTCACAATGTCGCGCACAATGCGGGCAATAAACCAACCGACCACGCCGATCAGCACCGCTTTGAGGATTTTGGGCAACGCAGCGAGGATGTCATTCAACAAATTCTGAACAGGCTGGAGTGGTCCTTGCAGATCCAGCACGCCCAGAATCAACGGTAAGAAAAACAGAAAAATCAGCCAGTACAGGGTGGTACCCAGCGTTTCACTGAGCTGAAACGGCGTCTCTGGAGCGGGGCTGCTGAGTGCGGGGCTGCTGATCGTACTGTCGGGGGGTGCCGATACTGATGTGGACTGAGAAAAACGCTGATCCAGGGAAAAATTCTGTGCAATGCGGACGACAACCGTTTTAGCCAGGGTTGCCAAGAGCCACGCGATCGCAATGAGAACAGCCGCTGAACCGAGCTTTGGTAAATACGCAAAAATCGCGTTGAGAAAATTATTAAGCGGTTGCGAAACAGTCGTCAGCTTCAGCGCATCCAGAAACGCGACGACCGCTATTACCACGATGATCCATTTGACCACGCTGGAAATCAGCTTCTCAATTTGAACTGGCTTTTGTCCGGGCTGTGGTCGCAACACTGAACCAATCAGGCGGTTATCTAGATCTGTGCGCTTGAGCAGCCGATTTACAATGCCGCTGACCACCAAAGCGACGATCACGCCAATGACGAGAATGAGAACCGCCCCCACCAGATTCAAAATTGTGGGACCCAGCGCACTCAACCCCAGCACCGAAAGCATCTGCGTGAGAGGTGACAGAACTGGATTCGTCTGTTCTTGAACGGCTGGCGGCGATGCTTGCGCTAACAGAGTAGTCACAAGAGACGACGACGGCATTTCTATCCAGGGTCCAATCCGCTGCAAAATTTCACTCATGGGCACTTAATTTAACCTCACGCCTAACAGTAAACGGGTAAACATTCTGTTTAGTGAACGATAACGGAAATGAGCACTATGGACTAACAATCGACAGCATTGCAATTAAAAACTTTCCATTTATGAATGGATTGCCTTTCAGAGATACAAATTGAATACAGCAGAATTAGCGATCGGTGAATCCCTCTTTAGAGATGAAAGCAACAATGATCGCTGCCTGAAACATAAGGTCTAAAACATAGATTCTGCAAGAGCTTAAGGCAGATTAAACCCAGCGATCCGCCGCTCAAAACGAAGCTTCTCCTGGGGATCAAAGCAGGGTAAAGTTTTGAGCCTTTGCGTCGCTGTTGATGGTTGTTAGCCACAACGTTTGGATTCTGACAGCAAACCCATACTTTTTAAAGCTTTTCAACCGATCAATAAAAGTCAGAGACGTGCGCTGCTAAGACCGTCCGCTTTATATTGGGAAGGAAGCCGCACTGCACATGAGTATGTCTGACCCGCAAGTTTTTGAACAGTCCATTCAAATTAATGCCAGCGCCACAACGGTTGAACGGTGCATTGTCGATCGCGCCTTGATGCATCGTTGGCTCAACCCTGCCTTACGTTGTGAGCCGATCGACGAGTGGTCTACTGC
>JBBSHC010000811.1:0-2071 GCA_038253425.1 Leptolyngbyales cyanobacterium
CGTTTTTGTTGGGGTTTTGCGAACCACCTTTACGTTCTAGGTTGATAACGATTCGTTGCTCGTAATTTGATAGTGTTCAATGCATAAGCCTTGCGATTGCAGGGCTTATTTTTTAATTTAAATAGATCTAAATCCCTAGTATTAAACCGTAGTATATTAGAAATAAGTTGCTTTATTTGACTGCTGTTTATTAAATTGTACCTGTGGAAATTTCTTGTAAAAATGAATACGCTATCTTAGCTCTGATTGAATTGGCTGCACATTACGCCTGTGGTGAACCGCTCCAGATTCGCCAAATTTCGGCTCAGCAGCAGATTCCCGATCGCTACCTGGAGCAATTATTGGCTACACTCAGACGATGTGGCTTAGTGCGATCGCAGCGTGGTGCAAAAGGAGGCTATATCTTGGCGCGTGAACCCTGGAAAATCAACCTTCTAGAAGTGATGAGTTGCCTGAATGGTGCCGATGCCCAAGCCGTTGACCCTAATGGTGTGACGAAAACTGTAGAAAGCGCTGTCATTTGGGACGTTTGGCAAGAAGCACATCAGGCGGCGAATGCAGTCTTGCAACGGTGTACCTTGCAGGATCTTTACGAAAAATGCACCGCCAGACGTCAACTCGACATCATGTACTACATTTAAACTTATGCGTATAGCTCAGAACATCACTGAATTGATTGGTCGTACGCCTTTAGTACAGTTGAATCGGATTCCACAGGCAGACGGATGTGGAGCGAGAATTCTTGTGAAGTTAGAAGGCATGAACCCCTCGGCTTCTGTCAAAGATCGCATCGGCATCAGTATGATTACGGCGGCGGAACAGGAAGGACTGATCACTCCAGGCAAGACCGTACTCGTAGAACCAACTTCTGGCAATACGGGTATTGCTTTAGCGATGGCGGCGGCAGCAAGAGGATACCGTCTGATTTTGACCATGCCGGAGACCATGAGTTCCGAGCGGCGAGCCATGCTACGTGCTTATGGCGCAGAGCTAGAGCTAACGCCGGGTATTGAGGGCATGAGTGGCTGTATTCAACGGGCACAAAAGATTGTTGATACTGTGCCGAATGCCTATATGTTGCAGCAGTTTCGCAACCCAGCAAATCCTCAAGTTCATCGGCAAACAACGGCAGAAGAAATCTGGGCGGATACGGATGGACAAGTCGATGCTGTCATTGCGGGTGTTGGTACTGGCGGCACTATCACAGGCATCGCTGAAGTCATTAAGTCACGTAAACCTGAATTCAAAGCGATCGCAGTTGAACCAGCTAACAGCCCCATTCTATCGGGTGGGCGTCCGGGTCCTCATAAGATTCAGGGCATTGGGGCTGGCTTTATTCCACCAGTGCTAAACGTGAGCTTGCTTGACGAAGTGATCACGGTAACAGATGACGATGCGATCGCGTATGGGCGGCGTCTAGCCCGCGAAGAAGGGCTGCTCTCTGGCATTTCCAGCGGTGCTGCACTCTATGCAGCTATTCAGGTTGGTCGTCGCCCTGAATACGAAGGACGGCTCATTGTGATGATCCAGCCTAGCTTTGGCGAACGCTACTTAAGTACGCCCCTGTTCCAAGACGCAGAGCTAAATATGCCTGCTATGCTTGGAGGCTAGATCGGAAGGATAATGGATGAGGTCTGACCATTACCGCACGTTGAATGTTGCGCCAACCGCAACGCAGGCGGAGATTAAACAGGCATATCGGCGGTTAGCGAAGCAGTTCCATCCTGACAGCAATCGTGAAACTGCCAACCACGAAAAAATTGCCAGAGTTAATGCTGCTTATGAAGTTCTAGGAGACGCTGAAAACCGTAAATCCTACGACGAACAGCTACAATACCTTTCACAGCTAGAAGCGGCTGGGTTCTCAGCAGGTCGGGGGAATCGTCAACAGCGTACTGCCGCTGCTCAAGCCCGTCATCGCCAACAAAAAACAGCGCAGCAGGCAGATGACCATTTAAAGCAATGGTTGACGCAGGTGTATACGCCCGTTAGTCGCTTGGTGATGCAAATTCTCAAACCGCTGAATGAACAAATCGATGCGCTGGCAGCCGATCCCTTTGATGATGACCTA
>JBBSHC010000812.1:0-2067 GCA_038253425.1 Leptolyngbyales cyanobacterium
CAAGAAATGGCAACTCTCAATATTTTCAAACGCAGCATCTGTCCACACTGGAACTACATCATCAAGCCCCGCCCTGGACTAGACCCCAAAGTGTGAACTTATTTCTTAACAAGCCCTAACTGTCACCTTTAGAGGCAATGAATGTCCTGTGGGATAGCGATTTCAGGCAAAACCGTAACTTTCTGTTCAAATGCGCCCGTTGGTCCGGTATCGCGCTTGCTCGCGCGAATCAGGTGATTGCAGAGGGACTTGAGCCTTAAGTGCCTTTACCGTTCCACTGCTCCCCAAACCCCAACAACAGCAAGGCAGGGTATGAAAAGTCCTCGACAAACTAAGCCTGATTAGAGTTTGGAAACACCGCTGGCGAAAACATGGCGGTGAGGATTTCGTAGTACGGTTCGCAAGCCTTCGCTTGCTCAGGTGACAAGCACGCCCGCATTTCTTGACGTAAAAGATGGGCCATCTGCCGCACAAGTTCCCAACTAACGTTGAGACGCGGATAAATCATGACGCAGAGCGGAAAGAGTTCTTCTTGCAAAGCTTGAAGATTGTTTTCAAGCAGACACACCCACATATAAACCTGGAACATGGCGACGTCGCGCACACTGGAAGTTTGAATAGCGACATGGCTTAAGGGTCCAGAATGACAGCGGTAGCGTGGGTAAAGTTGATTCACGCGCTCGACAATCCGGAGGGCGATGCCATCGACCTTGGACATCATCACCTGCACTGCTTGCAGCGTCACTGAGTTTAATGAGTGTTGGGCGGCGGCTTGATAGGCACGTTGTAGCGGCATGTAGAGATGATCATCGAGGATCTTGACATAAGCGGCGAAGTTGGCTTGTTCGTCCTCCGGCAACAGCGGCATCAAGTGCATCCCGGTGTAGTGATACTGCATGGCCACGTACCCAATGGCTCGTGGATCGATTGCCGTAATCTCCTGTCGCGTTTCGCCTAAAATGGGGCTGACTTTGGTCACCAGCTTATGTGGTGAGTGCTGAGCTGCGTAGGCTTCGATCGCAAGCTTATAGACTTTATGTACGCCCCCTGAAACGGACCAAGGATCGATCAAATTCGGGTCAATGTCGTGACGCAAGATTTCTTGAGCCAGCAGGTTTTCCGTCTGAGTCCATGACTTAGCACTCACTGAGCGTAACGACGCCAGCAATTCTTTGGCGATACCGAGGCGACGACGCGCCTTAAAGTCAACTTCAATGACTTGGGTTGGCGGTTTAGTTCCTTCTAGTTGCTCTAGGTACTTCTGAGCAAAGGCAACTGAGAGATCTGTACTGAGTAAGACCATGACTTAGCTTAAGATGACAAGGGAACAAAAATAGCGAGGCACAACTTGAGCCGCACGCCATGGCACAAGCACGTGCATGATGCTAGCCACTGCGGCGGTTTGATCGATTGCTAAAGCCCTTGCTCGAGCAGTGTCATAAAGACATCTTTCTGAATCATTAAGATACCTTTCTTAACATCTTAGAGGAAGGTTGTTTTGCTTGGAACCGTAGTTTTACTGACAAGTCTTACGTGTGGCGACTTGTAATCATCAACCGTCAAACCTGCAATCAAGACATTGCTTAGCCAGGATTAACTGCAACTGTCGGCACAAAGAAAATGAACGTTTTCTTTGTGCCGAGCTTTTAGCCACCATCAGGTCTTGATCAGCACAAAAAGCTCATCAAGGGGTTCTTTGCATAACCCCCCGAAAAGGTATATTCCACGTGCGATTCGTTGAGGTTTAGAAGCTATGACATAAAACTTATCGAGAAGAGCCTCCAGCCTGTAATCGCCGCAGATTAGAAGGCTGAACTTAGCTGGATGTCGGTGCAAGCCCTACTCGGGTCGGAGACCCATTTGTGTAATTTAGTATCATCCTACGTTTTTAGCTCATTTTAAGAGGCTCAAACCCGCATTCCTTCGTTCTGGAAGTACCACTCAAGGCTGGAAAGTAGCCCCAAACAGGTGAATCCTGAACCCCCCTTTTAGAGAACCTTTGAAGCTTGTCGTGATACCAAATTGCACGCATGGGTCTCCGACCCGTAAACCTGTTGCCAAAGCCGC
>JBBSHC010000813.1:0-2055 GCA_038253425.1 Leptolyngbyales cyanobacterium
CTGACTGGAACTGAGTCGGCGCGGGATGAAATCAATGACGCATAGAGTGCCTGGCACCTGCCCGTCTGTCATGACGAGCGGCACACCTGCATAGAATCGAATATGAGGTTCAGCAGTCACTAGTGGGTTGGTAGCAAAACGCTCATCATTTAATGCATCAGGCACGATCAAAACGTCAGCTTGCAAAATCGCATGACTGCAAAAGGCAACATCACGGGGTGTCTCTGTTACTTCTGTGCCCACCTTCGCTTTGAACCACTGACGCTGAGCGTCTACCAGGCTCACTAGAGCAATCGGAGTGTTACAGATTCTGGCAGCTAGACTGGCAAGGTCATCAAATGCCACTTCAGCTTCGGTATCCAAGATTTGATACTGGCACAGGCTGCACAACCTGTCAGACTCGTTTTCAGGTAAGGGCGCGATCAACATAAGTTTCAGGATGGGGCAGCATGGGTGTAACAGACCTTCAATAACGATTGAGGTGGCACTCATTCATGTGCTGTTAGAGTCAGGCAACTTAAGTGCTCAAAAATTAAGTTGATTAAAGAGCTCTACCGAACCAGTTTCTCTTTGTAAAAGTTAATATACCCACATATGATAACTAGCAAACAAAGATCAACCACACGATGGCATGATGACCAGAGCTACATTGAAGCTTTAAGACTGCGTAGAAGGCGATTTACAGAAAAATTTTACCCTTCGACTCCGCTCAGGGTACAAGCTGGCTGAGCGAAGTCGTTGGCGTAGCCTGCCCGCAGGGCATAGACAGTGGGTAATTTATTTACTAGAAAGCTCCTAAGAGTTTCTGCGAAAGTAAAAAATGCTCTCTATATAAAAGATATAAAAGCAAGCCTTAGCCTGATAGTTAGTTGCTACTGTAATCTTCTTTGTGCGTGATTTTTTACAGCTTGAATTCTGCCAAACCTAAATAGCGAATCCCTGCTGGAGAGATATCGAAGCGGCAGGGAAGGACTTGCAAGCCAAGCGCGATAGCCGCTCGCAGTAGTTTCCCATAAACTGGATCCGCGCTATCTCCCGGTGCAAAGAACGGACAGTCATTTCGGTTAATAAAATAGAGCATCACTGCCGTTGCATCGGGTAACAGTGCGGTCAATTCGCGCAAATGTTTTTGTCCGCGTGTGGTCACGGTATCAGGAAACAGTGCCAGGTTGCCCTTTACCCAGGTTGTGTTTTTGACTTCGATATAGATGGGGCGATCGCTTCCTGCTAGCAAAAAATCTACCCGACTTTTCTTGTCTTGTCCGTAGGGCACCTCACACCGGATCTCGCTGTACTCACCTAATTCTGGAATCACGTTCGCTAGCAGCGCCAGGTTCACCACGCGGTTAGGCAAACTGGTATTGACACCAGCCCAGGTTGGTACGGTATCGCAGACCTCAATCAATTCCCAGGTATAGGGCAATTTGCGCTTGGGGTTATCGCTGGCAGAGACGTAAACCTTGTTGCCAGGAAGACAAACCCCTGTCATCGGACCTGTATTCGGGCAGTGCGCCGTAATCACCTCACCAGACGCCAACTCAATATCGGCAAAAAAACGCTTGTACCGCTTCAGCAAAATTCCCGGATAAAGCGTTGGATACTGGTACAAAAAATCGGTCATTGACTGCCTGAAGAAGATGGAGCGACTTTGACTTTATAAGCTTCCTCCATCTCCAAACGCGCTAACGTTGTAGCTGCCTCAGCAAGATAAAGCGCAGTGTTCGCACGAATCATCGGATCTGTTTCCCGCTGCAAGTCTTCGCAGTATGACCAAACTCACAAGCGACAGCCCCGCAGAGCATTGGTCGTAGCAGTGTCAGGTTTGCGTTCAGACATTTAGTCGTCTCACATCAAGTTCAACTCTGAGCAATAGCCTTGCAGCTTCAGTGTAGAAGAATTTCACGCCAAGCCTTGTGCTGTCGGTCAAAATAATATCCTGCCGTGCTTCAGTAGGGCTAAGTGATGGATGCCTAGAGCGTGTCATCAATTAAATCCATAACCCTTTCAGGAGTAGGCTTTTAGCCTTTCATAGCCGAATAGTGATAAAGCTTGAGA
>JBBSHC010000814.1:0-2049 GCA_038253425.1 Leptolyngbyales cyanobacterium
CTCGTTACCACAGGCATTCTTACTTTCATCTTTGCCTGGAACGAGTACATCTTTGCGCTCACCTTCATCACTGAAGAAACGATGAAAACGATCCCGGTTGCTTCTGCCCAGATTGGCGGTTCCTCAGTGTTTGAAATTCCCTATGGTCCGATCGCTGCTGCCACCGTCATCGGCACCATTCCCCTCGTGATCCTCGTTCTCTTCTTTCAACGCCAGATTGTGCAGGGCTTAACAGCAGGCGCAGTGAAAGGATAAAGGCTCAAGGCTTAAACGCTTTTATCCCTCATCGTTTATCCTTTATCCTTCAAATCCCATGTCTAGACTTGAACTTAAAAACCTCAACAAAACCTTCACCCCCAAAGTCATTCCAGTAAAAGATATCAGCCTCTCTGTAGAAGATGGCGAAGTGTTGAGTTTGCTTGGACCTTCTGGCTGTGGCAAATCGACCATTTTACGCATGATTGCCGGGTTAGAACAGCCCACACGCGGACAGGTGCTGATTGGCGATCGCGATGTCACTGGCAAACAACCGGGCGATCGCAACATCGCAATGGTGTTCCAGAGCTACGCACTGTATCCACATTTGAACGTTCGTGACAATCTCCGGGCTGGCTTAAAGCTCAAAAAAGTACCCACCGCTGAAATTGACAAACGCATTACCGAAGTGTCACGCATGTTGGGTCTAGATGATCTCATGCAGCGCAAGCCCGGACAACTTTCTGGCGGACAGCGGCAGCGCGTTGCAGTCGGTCGTGCCCTGGTACGGCGATCGGATGTATTTCTGCTAGACGAACCCCTCAGCAACCTGGATGCACTGCTACGCGAACATGTGCGGGCAGACCTGAAGCAGATTTTTTCGACGCAAAAAGCACCCGTCGTTTACGTTACCCACGACCAGACGGAAGCGATGACGCTTTCTACCAAGGTTGCCGTGCTGAACAATGGCTATTTGCAGCAGTTGGCTGTCCCAGAACGTATCTATGACAGCCCCGCTAATCAGTTTGTGGCGGGCTTTGTGGGTAGCCCTCAGATGAATTTGCTCACGCTTCCCTGCCAGGGGACTTACGCGCTACTGGGAGACTTCAAAATACCGCTACCCGACCTGCCAACGCCACCACCAGAAATTGTGTTAGGCATTCGTCCAGAGCATGTGCGCTTGGCTGAACCAGAGGACACATCAGTCATTAAGGGGCAGGTGTTTTTAGTCGAAAACCTGGGTATGCACAATTTAGTCAGCGTCAAAGTGCCCCACGCTCAGGGGGAACCTGTCACGCTCAGGTTGCTCTTACCCCCCGATCGCTGGTCAAATCGAGAACTGTTTCTTGCCCTTCCTTCCAATGTCACCCACTGGTTTGATGTGCAGTCGGGCGACTCATTGGTAAAAAAGTAAGGCGCTCTAACACACTTACCATGACAAGTACAACAGCATTTACAGCTATGTCCCCCGCTGCCTTGGACGCTCTTTATCGCCACAGCCCAGTCGGTGCTATACCCAACGGCGATAGCAAAGGCACCCTCATCGTGGCTCCTGGCTCAGCCTTGACGCAGCCGCTTGCATCTCTAGTCGAAATGTTGGTCTGGCAGGGCAAAGTCTTCGATCGAGAGCAGGGCTTTTTGCTGAACAAAGTTTTGCCCTTTAGCACCCAGTTAGTCAAAGCGCAGGTCTATGAAGGCATTAGCTGGATTGACGGCAACGCAGCAATTATTCTGGACTACGCCAAAACGCCGTTCATCCTTGCCCAACCCATCCGCGACGAAATCCGCGAAGTGGCACCCAGCATCTATCTCGGTCGTTCCTTCTGGAACAGGATACATATTCTGGATTTCGTGCTTGAGTTCTCTCCTAAGAAATTCTAGTGACAAGCGCGTTCCACGTCGTCTTATTTAGCTTTGCCTGCACTTTGAAGATTCAGGTTGATGAAGGGTAATGTGTTTGCTCCCCCCATCACGGTAGGAAAGCGACCATCCCACTTTTCGATCGCCTGCTTTTGCAACAGCTCTGCCGTCAAAGTTTGCCGCTGTAAGCGTTGTGCTTCTGACGAACCTTTC
>JBBSHC010000815.1:0-2035 GCA_038253425.1 Leptolyngbyales cyanobacterium
TATTGGATCAACAGAGCAGAAGAGCGTTGCTAGCAGCACTATTGTACGGTCAAGAAGATTTGCGGTTGGAAACGGTTGCTGATCCAGCACCAGCAGACGGAGAGGTTGTCATACGGGTCAGGGTTGCGACAACGTGTGGGACTGATTTAAAGGTATGGCGGCGGGGTGGTCATGCTCACATGTTGAAGCCGCCGACGCTGTTTGGGCATGAGGCAGCAGGAGAGATTGTAGCGCTCGGCTTGAGAAAAAGCTGGTAGCGGGAAACAATCTACACGTTAGTAGTTTTTGACAATCTTAATAGAAAGCAACATGGTGACATAAACTGCCTCGATCAATTTATGAGGAAAAGATTACATCGTTGGTGGGCGCGGATAATTTAACCCCCCGAATCGAATAATCTAGCAACTGCATCGGGTGTAGCACTGGAACAGTTTTGCCTTGACGCTCAAGGTGCTTGCTGATTTGTACAAAACAGCCAATATTTGGTGAAGCAATGAGTGACGCGCCTGTATTAAGAAGATTTTCCACCTTTTGCCTACCCAGTTCCTCAGCAACCTCTGGCTGCAAAATGTTGTACACGCCAGCGCTACCGCAACACAGCGCTGCATCTACAGGTTCTCGTAGCTGCACACCTGGAATTTGCTTCAGGAGTTGACGGGGTTGGACGCTGATTTTTTGTCCATGTAGCATGTGGCATGCGTCTTGATAAACCAGCGTCAGGGGTTCGTTCTGCAAAGGCGATAACGCTGCGGTTAGCCCCACGTCAGCCAAAAATTCCTGTACATCTTTTACTTTGCCAGCAAAGTCTTTGGCTTTTTCCTGATAGTCTGGGTCGTCGTGCAGAATGTTGCCGTATTCCTTCAAGGTGTGCCCGCAACCAGAGGCGTTGACAATAATGGCATCCAGTGATGTCGCTGCAAAGCTATCAATAAGCTGACGCGCCAGTGTTTTAGTTTGGTCTTCCTGCCCCTGATGATGGGTCAGCGCACCACAACACCCTTGCGATGGCGGTATAACAACTTCGCATCCGTTAGCAGTGAGTACCCGGACTGTAGCCTCGTTTACCTCTGGGTTAAACAGGCGCTGCACACAGCCGAGCAGCAAACCCACCCGATACCGGGGCTTGCCTTGAGATGGTATGACTGCTGGCAAAGAGTCTTGAAACGCCTGAGACGAAATTTTGGGCAGCATCGACTCCATCGCCGCCAGTTGAGGTGAAAGTTGCTTGAGGAAGCCGAGCGATCGCACCAGTGTTTGCAGCCCTGATTTCTGATATATGCCTAACGGACGCAGTAGCAGACGCAGCCGATTAGGATAAGGGAAGGTTGAGAAGATCAAGCGACGCAAAAGGGTTTCGGGCAGCGATCGCGGATGGTTGCGTTCGATCTGCGGACGAGTGGCTTCAATGAGTTTGTCGTAGCGTACGCCGGATGGACAGGTGGTAACGCAGGCAAGACAGCCCAGGCAGGAGTCGAAATGCTCTACCGTCGCCGCCGACAGCGGAATGCGACCTTCGTTTACCCCATCCATTAAGTAGATCCGCCCTCTGGGTGAATCGGTCTCCTTACCAATGACCCGATAGCTGGGGCAGGTGGACAAGCAAAACCCACAGTGAACACAGGCATCGATTAATTTTGCATCCGGAGGATTATAGGCATCAAAAGTTAACGGATATGGACTAATGGCTAGGTTGTTGGCTGTCTCTTCGTCTTCCCGCCTTGAACCATTATCTCCTTCAGTGTTTTCGTTGGATGCTTCAATCGACTCGTAACTCGTACTCATAACTTAAATGCCGCCAATAAAGCGGTGAGGGCTTAAACAACTGTTTGGATCGAATTGCTGTTTGAGGGTCTGCATTAACTCCAGTGCGTTGCCGACATAGCCCCAAACATCAATGGATTGTTTGAACGCGATCGACGCTTGAAGCACTGACAGAAACCCACCATTGGTTTGACAAAACGAGCGGATTTTTAAGAGCGCTTCGGGTGACGTGGCGGCATCTAAAACCAGTCTGCCGATGCCGCTAGCGACATGA
>JBBSHC010000816.1:0-2034 GCA_038253425.1 Leptolyngbyales cyanobacterium
AGGCGTACCGTTCAGGTCAAACAGCTTGACCTGGCTGTGGGCATTTTTCAGGTAAGAGGCAACGAATTGATTGTTGAGAATGCCTACGCCTTCGAGCGTCTCGGCAGCTTGAGGAATGACTTCTTGCCAGTGAGCGCGATCGGGCGTTTTGGTATCGATCGCAATCACACGGCTGCGTGGTGCCTCCAGATCGGTACTAAACCAGAAGCGATCGCCCTCGTTGTCAATAAAGCTGTAGCTGGCTTCAAAGGTGTTGATGAGTTCGACGATCGGGGCATTGGCAACGGACAAATCCTTGTAGAAGATCAGATTGCGCGGGTCAGTGCCCAGCCATACAGAGATGATGAGCCAGCGTCCATCTTCGCTCACGCCACCGCCGAAACCCCAATCCTTCTGGTCGGGACGTTCGTAAATCAGCGTATCCTCTGCCTGTGGTGTGCCGAGGCGATGGTAGTAGAGCTTCTGAAAATAGTTAACGTCTTCGAGCTTGGATTTTTCGTTTGGTTCGTCATAGCGGGAGTAGAAAAAGCCCTTGCCGTCGTGTGTCCAGGAAGCACCGGAGAATTTGACCCACTGCACGTGATCGTCCATATCCTTACCCGTCTCCACCGTTCGTACCTTCCACTCTTGCCAGTCCGACCCAGCGGTGGACAGCCCGTAGGCAAGATACTGCCCGTCTTCGCTGATGGACAACCCCGACAGCGCCACAGTGCCGTCTTCCGACAGGGTATTGGGGTCAAGCAACACAACGGGTTCATCCTCCAGAGCCTTTAGCGTGTAGAGGACGCTCTGGTTTTGCAGCCCATCGTTTTTGAAGTAGAAGTAGCGTTCACCCTGTTTAAAGGGAATGCCGTACTTCTCGTAATTCCACAGTTGGGTGAGGCGCTGCTTGAGGCGATCGCGCGCGGGAATCTGCTCCAACAGTCCAAACGTCAGTTTGTTTTCCGCTTCAACCCAGGCTTTTGTCTCGTCAGAATCGGGATCTTCGAGCCAGCGATATGGGTCGGCAACTTGCGTCCCGTGGTAATCATCGACCTGATTTGCCTGATGGGGCTGAGGATAGACAAACGGTTGGCTAGAGGCTTGGTTGGGGGCAGTCATGGCAATGGATGTGGAGCAACTTTGTCCATAGTGACAGATCAAAAGGAACGCGATCGCGATCGTCCGCAAAACGCGCTTTTTTGCAGATACGTTCATCGCGTTTTCAGGCGCTTACAAAGCAAAATTGGGACTGGTTTAGGGGTAGCACCAGCTTACCAGCGCAGCACAAGCGGCAATGCTGGTCGCAAATCGATGTGTTGGTGCTGCTGTTCGCCATCAAAGCCAAGCTCTACCCCATACTCGTCTCCCATACGCCGCTTGATCAGATGCGTCTCCACTACGGCTTGCAGTGCTGCGGATAGAGGCGCGGCAGCGGGGCTGATGAACTCGATACGGGTCAACTCTCGCAGTCCAAGGGCATGGTCTAACGGTTGTGCTTTCTCAGGCGCAAAGGCATCTGGACGCTGACCAAAAGGAGTGTGAAAGAGCATTGGTTCCGTTAACACAGCACTGTTTGTGCCTACTGCAATGCTCATGGACGCAGGGAGATAGGGTGGACGATAATCCCAATGGTCAAAGGGCACGGGGTTACTGGGTGATGTCGAACGCAGGCAAAACCCAAAGGGGCAAAGGCTCTGTCGATCGCGCCATCGCTCCCACAAGTGAGTTGGCTGAATAACGGCAGACTGCGCTTCTGCTGGATCATTTACCCACAAAAACTCCAGCTTCGCATTATGGAAAAAGAGGCGACGATTGGCAGTGCCCTGACCAGGATGGATGCTAGCGGTGCCTTCGGTGAGACCAACCGATAGTAGGCGATCGACTTCAGGTGCATCAACAGCCGTGCAGATGAAGAGATGGTCAAATTCAACTGACATAAGCGTAATGCCCTTCCAGAAAGCTTTACTCATACCAATTTAAAGAGCGGACACGGCAGATCAAATAGGGTACAAAGGTGAAACCTTTGATAAAGGCACTGCCCCAAAATTCATC
>JBBSHC010000817.1:0-2020 GCA_038253425.1 Leptolyngbyales cyanobacterium
GTGCGCCCTGAAGCCCCATTTTGAGTGCCAAACGACGGGCATAAAAGGGCGAAAAGTCCTGATCGACCACCACATGTTGCATCTGTTCTAAGGCTGCTTGCACGTCAATACCGCCTTGCTGAGAACCCAGCAGCACCGGACGACAAATCGAACGGTTCAGCACCACTGCCAGGTAAAACTCTCGATCGGCGTTGTATTTTGCCTCTGCCAGTAGCACGGTTGGGTACTCGCCCATGATGGGCAAATTGAAAATGGTTTGCGCGGCAGCTACAGCATCGATCGTGTTTTCAACAAAGCGAACGCCTCCCACACGCCCTCGTCCACCAATGTAAACCTGAGATTTCAGCACGACTGGGTAAGGGATGGTCAGCCCTTTGAGATCTGTGGGGCGATCGATGCGCTGAGACGGCAGTACAGGGATACCCATCTCACGGAATAATTCTTTCGCCTGATATTCCAACAAATCCATACAGTCAATGCCTTCTTCTAAATGCAGCGGTAATCCAAAGATAGACCCTTCTCAAGAGCGCTCTCTACCCTTCTGGCGATTTCGTGTGGGAAATCCATGACTTAGAGTATCGCAGATGAGGTTTTCAAAGAGAGCTTAAAAATGCCCGATTTAGGTGAACAGGCGATTAGTAAAATCGCTGAGGTTGGTTTATCCAGCCAGTTAGACGCAGTTGAAACATTGGACGTTGCTATTACTACTGATCCAGGCAAATTTGTTTCAGGAACAGTTGATGCCGTGTCGGTTCATGGTGAAGGGATGGTCATGAAAAAAGACCTGCGCGTGGAGGAAATGAAGCTAGAAACCACTCGTATTGCTATTAATCCGCTTAGTGCTGCGTTTGGCAAAATTGAGCTAACACATCCTACTGATGCTGAAACGCATATTGTACTGACTGAAGCTGATATTAATCGTGCGTTTAATTCTGATTTTGTGCGCTCAAAAATGCAGAATTTGCAGGTCATGGTTGATGGTAAACCAGTCACTGTTGACACAAAAAAAATGGGCTTTGGCTTGCCAGGAGATGGCAAAGTCTTACTTAGCACCAGCGTTGTGCTGGAGGAGAGCGAAACAAAACAAGTATCGTTTACAGCCGTCCCCCGTATCAACCAGGATGGGCAATCGGTTGTATTAGAAAACGTTGAATACGAAAACGGACAGGCTTTATCGCCTGAGCTGACAGACGCCATGCTACAGCAGGCAAATGAATTACTCGATTTGCGAAATTTTGAGTTGGGAAAGATGTCGCTTCATCTGAAGACGCTGGATGCCCAAGCAGGCAAGCTGATTTTGAAAGCGATCGCTCATATTGAGGAGTTTCCCTCTAGTTGAAACTTCCGGCGATCGTTGTGAGCCGCTGATTAATTTACCTCCTCAGAGATAGCGGTTGTCTCACCATTAGAAAGAGGAGGTTTTGTTGCTCGACCATTAATGTAAGGAAGGAAGTATGAGCAGGTTATTTTATGAACAAAGATTCTGAACCTAACTATAACGAGCCAGTTATCACTCAGCCTATGACGCCCGAAGAGGTTGATCCCGCGCAGAAGCAGGCGCACAAGGCTGCACTGGAGAGCAATGAAGCATTAACGGCAAATCCAGGCGATCGCATCGACGAGTCGAAAACGCTGGAAGAGAAAGCGCAACAGGTAGCAGTAGACGCACCCGACATTACAGGCGACCATATCGTGGTGCCAACGTACTTCGTTGTTGATGAACCAGACGGCACACAAAAAGCGTTGCACCATGTCAAAGACGCTGAAGAGATCTCTGATGTCATACGTCAGGCTGGTTACGGCGGTTAAACGTAACTCGTCTTCAGTCAACAAAACGCTAACCGTCACCTAGAACCCTTGCTGAGTCGTATGCACTTACGTCTTAGCAAGGGTTATGTTCTGGTCTTAGGCAAGCTATGTTTCAGGCAGTTTGAAGCATACCGAATCGGTGCAGTGACAAGTTTGGCGGCAGTGGCTGTCTTTGCTACTTAAAAGCCAGCGGTACGATCGCCAGCCTCAA
>JBBSHC010000818.1:0-2011 GCA_038253425.1 Leptolyngbyales cyanobacterium
ACCAATTGAATATTTGTGAAGACAAAGGGCTACAACTACGCCAGCATCATTAAGAACTGGCTTCTGTATCAGTCCAAAAAACTAACTCAAAAAAGTATTTCATCCTCTGAGAGATTATAGCTGCCTTGAAGGATTATGCAACCGTAACCACGAGTTACATTGATGTCTCTACTGTAGTTCTAGTAGCTAAGTTTAGGTACGTTCGGTCTTTGGCGCGATCGATAAGTTCTGTTTCAGACGGCACTCTTACCTTTGACGCCAGCTTAAAAAATTCAAGCAATTTGATCAACTCAAACGTTGGATCGGGTAAGTAAACCACTCGACCTGTTCTCAGGGTGATGCCATGTCGAGCCGATGACTGAAACGCATGATGCAGGTTATGCCATCCTTCCCCCAGCGCCAGCACCGCAACGAACCAGTTGTTTCGGCTGTAATCATTTGTGACAAATGGTTGTTCACCGAAGGTATGGGTCAGCGAGTTGACCGTAGCGACTCCGTGAAAGAGGATAGTTGTGCTGAGAAAAAAAGCAGCGAGGTATTCCAATCCACCGATAGAGTATGAAATCGCACCGAGCGCCAGAGTCGGCATGAAGTGCCAGCGATCGATCAGCCTTAAAACAACATCATTTTCAACATCAGCGGGCAATTTGTCGGGGAAAAACACTGGAGAGAGCAGCCATCCAGCTTGAGACCACCAAAAGCCTTTGATTCCTTGAAACGGTAAATATGGCGAATGTGTGTCACGCTCCTGATCAGAAAATTGATGATGCGCCGTGTGATGTGCTTTCCACCAACTCGGTCCCATTTGTCCGGCAGAAGCAGCAATGATGCAGCCCAGCCATAGCACTGGTGCTGGTGCATGATAGCTTTTATGGGTCAGCAACCGATGATAAATGGCGGTAGTGCCAAACATGCGGACAATGTACAGTAAAGTTGCCCACGCGATCGCTCCCCCAGATAAGCCAGTGAAAAGCAAGAGCAAGACACCAATATGGCTCACTACGATCAACGTTGGACCGATGATGTAAGCAATAACGGTGAGTTGAGAATACGGCTTCATGAAGCGTTTTGTTTCCTTAAGCGGTGAGCTAAAAAGACGAGAGCCAGATCTGGCATCTCACCATTATGTCTGCTCCCCTCCTCGCTACACAGTTACATAAAAAAGGTCAAACTAAAGGTAGAAGGAATCGCGTACTACCGTGAACGTCTCTGCTCGATTCACTGACTTCTGGCAGCAACAGGTGCAAAATCTAGTGCGACCATTCCATTCTTATGATTGAAATCCTGGCTGCGCTTTCTGCCTCCGCAGCAGCAGGGATGCGTATTGCTCTCCCGCTGCTCTTGATCGGTCTGCTTTATGGTGGCAGTTTGTGGTCGCGGGTGCCATTACTCTCCAATCTCTCACCGCCGCTTGTTTTGGGCGTGTTGGTGAGCTGGTCTCTGGTAGAAATTTTTGCTTCTAAAGATCGCTTAGGGCAGCGATCGCTTCAAACAATTCAGCTTTTGTTTAGCCCCTTTGTTGGCGCAATTATGGGGATGGCAGTAGCACGAGCAGCGGGGATTCCAATCTGGTTAGTGTGGTTATTGGGCGGCATTGGTGGGTTATTGGCATTAGTGCTGCAACTGGTTCAAGTTGGCTGGTTCTATCGTTTAAAGCAGATTCCCCTCTGGGTTATGTTTGCCCAAGATGGGCTTTGTATTCTGCTGGTGTTGTTTGCGTTAGATGCGCCCAAACAAGGTGGCTTGATCGCTCTACTGCTTCTATGGCTGGCAATTCGGAGTTCTAAAGAGTGGCGTCGCTGGTATGTTGCACAGGCAAAACCGGGCGATCGTGGTGCTCCAAGACGGTATAAGCAAGATCCAGATTAGGGCAGTCTTCTACTAATCGACGGAATGGGTAAGCCGCTGATGCAATTGCTGACTCAGACTACAGTTCAATGTCACTGAAATAAGCTCAATCAATTGCCCAGCTTTGCTTTCAAGACAGAGCGTGGTTGCGTCATACGGGGAA
>JBBSHC010000819.1:0-2004 GCA_038253425.1 Leptolyngbyales cyanobacterium
CCGTCTCGCACATCGGTTGGAATGGTTTCGTTGAGGTAAACGTCTTTGTAGGTGAACAGCACATCGTCTGCTGTAAGGGGGTGCCCGTCTGACCACTTCAGCCCTTCTCGCAGGGTAAAGGTAATGTGCTTTTTGTCATCCGCAACCTGCCAGGACTCTGCCAAGCTTGGCACAACTTCGGCTGTAATGCCGTGTTCATCCACCAGCCCATCAAACGTGAAGGGAAAGACGTTCGGCGAGGAGTTGTTGAGGGCGTAGTTAAACGTTTTTGGATCGGTTGTTGTACTAATGACGAGTTGAGAGACGCGGGCTGTCTGACTTTTAAAGTTCTCAGGTTGACAGGCAGCAAGAACCGCTACAAGACCGATTGCCCAGCCCACCAAGAGCCAATAACGCCATCGTTGGATGAGTGCAGACAGTGCGATCGCTCTACTCATAACCGATTCCTACGGGTGCTCTTAAATGTTAAACGGTTTCGGTGTTGCGTTTCAGCTTCCTTGACGCCCCTGCATCGGTCTGCCTACATTTGTTGACTGGGTAAGCTACAGTTCTGTGGCTATGGTGTGGGGTAGCGGGTAGCGGGGCTGGGGTATCGACAAAAAGCTAAGTTTTGAGTTGAAAGGCAGGTGCAGCGTTAGAAAACTTTGAGTTACTTTTGCCTTTTACCTTTTGCCTTTTACCTTCTGTAAATGACTGCTCTCGACAGTCTTTAGCCGCCCCGTGCGATCGCGGTCTCAGCTTGCGCTAATTTGGCTTGCCAGGTTTCGTAGCCGTTCGCGTTTAGATGTAGACCGTCCGTGGTCAGGTCATCGCGCAGGTTGCCATTGGCATCGGTAAATTGGGTGTAAAGGTCAAGAAAGGTGGCACCATCCTGCTGCACGATCGCTGCTAGCCGTTGGTTGAGCCACGCAATGCGATTGCCCGGAACGGCGGTCGTTCGCGTGGGCAGAATGGACTGCACCACAATGCGCGTTTGTGGATGAGCTTGTTTCAGGCGACGAACAATCTGGCGTAGATTCCACAAAATCTCGTTATCGGTCATGCCGTGTTTCAAGTCGTTGACGCCAGCCATGACGTAGATGGTGTGAGGACGGGCAATAGCAAAATCAGACAAGCGATGCAGAATGTTGCCTGTGGTTTCGCCCGATATCGATTGGTTGAGCCAGAGCTGACCTGTGGGCAAGCGATCGCTAGGAAACCACAGGCTGAGTGAATCACCAACGATGATTGACAAGCGGCGGTGCCCCTGTCCCCTAGTTGCCGCTTTTGCCTCTAGCGTGAGCAAGCGTCGCCACTGTCCGTAGGTCGGGTTGCCCGTTGCCTGCGACCAGATGTTGCGGAAGCTATCCAGCGGCAGACGTGTGTAGAGCCTGCCTGCTTGGAGCGCTGCTGCCCGTTGCCAGTAAAACTGACTCCCTGATTGAGGGGCGATCGTTGTTGGCTGCGAAAACTCTGTCGTCTGGTGATCGACATCGGGACGCACATCGGGCAGCAAAATGGCGTTCTTTTGAGGCGATCGGGGTGCCTTCCAGTCGGCTGCAATACTTTGGGTGGTGGGTGGAGGAGCCGCGTGTGTATCCGTTTGGCGCGATAGTCCTTTTGCCAAAACGGTCGCTAAGAGGGAAAGATCGCTCATCGTCAGTTTAAGAAACGCCTGCTTTTCTAGTCACGATCGCGGGGCTAAATCAGGAACGTTTTTGACAAAATTCATTGTCCAAACTTCTTTGCGACTTCTTTGCGCTTAAACGCAGCTTCGGTGTGGCAGGGTTCGTGCAGACAAGCGATAGAAAGGTCATCTGAGCGATCGAGCAACATTGCTGCTACCCTCAACGGCATCGTTAGTGCGATCTTGAAGAAGCCGACAGCGCTAAAATAGACCACGGAGACTGTTGGCATGGCTAAGTGCAAGCAGCTCCTTGTCTGAATTGACGTAATGGTTGTCGCCTGAAGCGAAACAACGCGCCATCACAACTGTTCCTTTCAAGGTTGACGGCGATCGTCGTC
>JBBSHC010000820.1:0-1995 GCA_038253425.1 Leptolyngbyales cyanobacterium
CACTTAGCTGGAGGCACATCTAAATCCTTACGAATCTTTTTGGTGAGGACATCAACAAAATCTCACAAAGTTTTAGGATTTTTAGCGATCGAAGCAGTACCACTACGCTCCAATTTAATTCTTGGTCAAACTGTGCCCTGTTTTTTGGCTTAGGAACAACTTATGGTCGCAGCTACAGATAATTCATGGCTGGACTCGCAGAAGGATAAGTTGGCAACATCCAATCCTTCTCACGCGCTGTTACTGAAACATTGGTTGCTTGATCCAGCCATCACGTTCTTAAATCACGGCTCGTTTGGAGCCTGCCCTTTGTCTGTGTTAGCGGTGCAGCAGCAGTGGCGTGAACGGATGGAGCGACAGCCGCTTCAGTTTTTTGGGCGCGATCTGGAAGCGCTATTAGACAATGCCCGTGCTGATCTGGCTACCTTCGTCGGTGCTAACGCTGATGATCTGGCGTTTGTGCCTAATGCGACGACTGCCATCAATACCGTGTTGAAGTCGCTTGCTTTTGCGCCAGGGGATGAACTGCTCACGACCAACCAGGAGTATAACGCCTGTCGTAATGCGCTAAATTATGTGGCAGAGCGCAACGGCTTGAAGGTGGTGGTGGCAGAAGTGCCGTTTCCGATCGACTCGCCGCAGCAGGTAGTTGAAGCAGTCCTTGAGCGTGTGTCTGCAAAAACCCGCTTGGCGCTGCTTGACCATGTGGTGAGTCAGACGGGGCTGATCTTTCCGATCGCTCAACTTGTTCAGGCGCTGACCCAGCGAGGTGTTGAGACTCTGGTTGATGGTGCTCACGTGCCTGGAATGCTGCCGCTAAACCTGCACGCGATCGGAGCGACCTATTACACTGGCAACTGTCACAAATGGTTATGTGCGCCTAAAGGGGCTGCCTTTCTTTACGTTCAGCGCGATCGACAAGTTGCTATTCGTCCGCTGACGATCAGTCATGGTGCCAATGCGTTGCACCGCGATCGCACCCGTTTTCGGTTGGAATTTGACTGGATGGGCACCGATGACCCGACTCCTTACCTGTGTATTCCTGACGCCATTCGATTCATGGGTGCTCTCTTACCCGGCGGGTGGGATGAATTGATGGCAACCAATCACGCTTTGGCGATCGCAGCCCGTAGTCTGCTTTGCCAAACGCTCAACCTTGCGCCACCCTGCCCTGATGCGATGCTTGGGGCACTGGCAGTTATCTCTCTACCAGAGGGGAAGCCACAGCAGCTACAAGATGCGTTGCTCGAACGCTACAACATTGAGGTGCCGATCGTTCCCTACCCCACTGCCTCAAGTCGCCAGGTGCGAATCTCGGCGCAAATTTACAATCATTTAGCGCAATACAAGGACTTAGCAACTGCGATCGCCACCTTGCTAGAAGAAGAAGCAACGATGTCGATTAACCATACTGAAACAGCGCGATCGTAAAATTGAAATAAATCGTTAAGAGAACATTACGACGATCTTCACAGTCGTGCCGATCGTGCCTGGGTAGGAATTCTTTTACATCCCATCACTGATGGCGGTAAGAAACAGCACTGCTCTATCAAAAATTAATCAGAAAATTCTCAGATGCAAAGCGAAAAGCCAGGTTGTTGCTACTTTTTCTTTCTCTTATCCTAGAGGTGATTCCTCAATCGTTCCTGACTCATCGTAGGCTCGCATCTTTTGCCATTTTAGAGGGGGGTATATGAGCACGTGTCCTTGCTGCACTGAAGTCTTATTACGTCATGCTCACTACAATCGAGTCTATTGGTTCTGCACTCATTGTTGGCAAGAAATGCCCGATCTATCCCTGGAAGCAGCGGAATCGCCTCACGATTTAACCCAGCCAGGACTATTAGAGCGACTGGATTTGTCCATTTCTTAATCAGCCTTGTAGTTGAACTAAAAAGCTTAAGTATAGGGATTTTTCTATGCTTAAGCTTTTTATTAGGAAGCCAATTGAGATGAAGTATAGCGATTTCAAATCACTTATGAGAGAAAGATCTC
>JBBSHC010000821.1:0-1986 GCA_038253425.1 Leptolyngbyales cyanobacterium
CAGCTAAACCAAGTAAAATACAACCTGCGACTGTTGCCCACGTAAAGATGGATTCATGGATTATCGAGAGGCGGGTGTAGACGTTGAAGCTGGACGGGGGTTTGTGCAGCGGATTCGCAGCATGGTAAACAGCACCGCTCGACCAGAGGTGCTGGGTCAGTTTGGCGGCTTTAGTGGGTTGTTTCAACTGCCAGTTGGCTACCAGGAGCCTGTATTGGTTTCGGGTACGGATGGCGTTGGTACAAAACTCAAGTTAGCCCATAGCCTCGATCGCCATGCTACGGTTGGCATTGACTTGGTGGCAATGTGCGTGAATGACGTGCTCACCTGTGGGGCAGAACCCCTGTTTTTTCTAGATTATCTGGCAACAGGAAAGCTGAACTCAGAGCAACTGGCAGATGTTGTTTCAGGCATTACGGCGGGATGTCAGCAGGCGGGTTGTGCGCTTTTGGGTGGCGAAACGGCAGAAATGCCAGGCTTTTATCAACCGGGAGAATACGATCTGGCAGGCTTCTGCGTCGGTATTGTGGAGAAAAGCCAGATTTTGGATGGCTCTCACGTCCAAATTGGGGATGTCGTCATTGGTTTAGCCAGTCAGGGTGTGCATAGCAATGGCTTTAGTTTGGTGCGTAAAATTATCAGCGATCGTGGTTTTGACTGGAGCGATCGTCCTGCTTTGCTGGATGGCAAGAGTCTGGGAGAAACCCTGCTGACGCCCACGCAAATTTACGTCAAGCCGCTTCTAGCTGCCCTGAAGCAAGGGCTACCCATTCATGGGATGGCGCACATTACAGGCGGCGGACTGCCGGAAAATCTGCCTCGCTGTCTGGCACCAGGGCAGGCGATTAAAATTGATCCTCATGCCTGGACAGTGTTACCCATTTTTGAGTGGCTGGCAGCGGAAGGCAAGGTAGAGCCAACGGCAATGTTCAACACCTTCAATATGGGGATCGGCTTTGCGGTGTTGGTGCCGAGCGATCGCGTGACCGAAACGCTGATGTATTTTGCCGACCAGCAGATCACTGCCGCTGCGATCGGTGAAGTGATTGCAGGCACAGGCGTTGTGGGCTTACCGGAGTAACCTTGTGCCACAACCCCGTAAAAAGTTTGCTCAACACTGGCTCCGTAGCGAAAAAGCCCTTAGCAGCATCATCAATGCAGCAGAACTAGCGCCCGATACTGCCTCGCAAGGCGACCGCGTCCTTGAAATTGGTCCCGGTACAGGTGTGTTAACCCGCCAATTATTGTCGTTGGCACAGGCTGTCGTTGCAGTTGAAATTGACTGGAATTTGTGCGATCGACTGGCAAAAAAGCTGGGCAACGTCGAGCATTTTCTACTGCTCCAGGGCGATTTCTTAGCGATCGATCTCAATGCCTTACTCGCACCGTTGCCCGCGTTTCAGCATCCCAACAAAGTGGTTGCCAACATCCCCTACAACATTACGGGACCCATTATTGAGAAACTCCTGGGTACGATCGCGGCTCCTGCACCAAAGCCTTTTGATTTGATTGTCTTGCTGGTGCAAAAAGAAGTTGCCCTTCGCCTGTGCAGCAAACCTGGTTCCACCCATTTTGGGGCGCTTTCTGTGCGGGTGCAGTACCTTGCAGAATGCCAGTTTATTTGTGATGTTCCTGCCAAAGCGTTTCAGCCACCCCCAAAAGTTGATTCGGCAGTGATTCGGTTGCGTCCTCGATCGCAGATCACGCCCGCCCGCAACCCAAGGCATTTAGAAACGCTGGTTAAAGTAGGCTTTTCTAGCAAACGCAAGATGCTGCGGAATAACCTGAAAAGTCTGGTTGATGGCGACCAACTCACCCGTTTGCTGGAACAATTAAAGGTAAATCCCCAGGTTCGCGCTGAAGACTTGAGCGTTGAACAGTGGATTGCGTTAAGCAATGAGTTGCAGACTGAATTGCAGCCGTAAGCCTGAAGCCGAGATTGTTAGCTATGCGTTCTTATTCCCTGCTTGCCCCAGCAAAGATCAA
>JBBSHC010000822.1:0-1978 GCA_038253425.1 Leptolyngbyales cyanobacterium
ACTGTGACCGCAATGCGAGGGTAATAATCATTCCGCAACTGCGCCAGTACCGATTTGGGGTCTTCCACTGCCTTGTACGTCACCTTCTTGCAGAAGGCATTCCCCTCCCCAAACTCCTCCCGCACAATTTTGATGATGTCATCGGCATGACTGTCATCCTTGGCAAAAATCAAGGTCTTCGGCACCTCTTGCCGCTTGGGAAAAATCTCTGGCAGCTTCTCCCGAAAGGCGCGGATCACATTGCGGATCTGACTGGGGTTCACTACCTGCTGATCCAATTGCCGCCCCGAATACGTCACCTCTTCATCCAGTTGTGCCCAGCGTTGAGTACGAGTCAGCTTCTCCCGCTTTTCCACATACTCCTTAGCAACCAGGCGGCTCCCATCCTTCGTAATCTCGGTCTCGATGATGTAGGGCAGATACCCCACATTCACCCCGTCGATCACCGCTTGCTCGTGGGTGTATTCGCTCACCACATTTTCGTCAAAGAAGCCAAAGGTGCGTTTGTCAGGCGTTGCCGTCAGCCCAATCAGAAACGCATCAAAGTAGTCCAACACCTGCTTCCAGATGTTGTAGATCGAGCGGTGACACTCGTCGATCACAATGAAGTCAAAAAACTCGATGGGCACGCGATCGTTATACACCACTGGCATCGGTGCTTTGGGCTGCACCAGTTCATTCGGGTTTGCTTCCTCTGCCTGGTCATCCAACTCTTCTCCTTTAAGAATGGAGTAGAGCCGCTGAATCGTGGAGATACAAACCTGGCTATCGGTTGCCACATAGCTCGACTTCAACCGCTGTAGCGAGTAGAGTTCAGTGAACTTGCGATTATCATCGTTGGGCGTATAGGACATAAACTCCTGCTCTGCCTGTTCGCCCAGGTTCTTGGTATCCACCAGGAACAAGACTCGCTTTGCTTTGGCGAACTTCAACAGGCGATAGATAACGTTGATGGCGGTGAACGTCTTGCCGCTCCCGGTAGCCATCTGAATCAAGGCTCGCGGACGAGCCGCTTTGAACGACTGATCCAGATTATTGATCGCGCGAATCTGACAGTCTCTCAGTCCCTCCGTTGGCAGAACGGGCAAATCCAATAGCCTCGCTCTCAGCGATTTATCCTGGGTTAACCAGGCTTGAAACGTCTCAGGGCGATGGAACGCAAAGACCGGACGCGATCGCGGTTTAGGGTCACGGCGATCAGTAAAGCGGGTGAGAATGCCGGTACTCTCGTAGATAAACGGTAGCGGCTGGTCGTTAGGGCGATGCTTGAGCTTACTATCGGCATACTCCCCAGATTGCTCCTCAACGACAGTCAAGCGATGCCCTTCTTCTTTCCGCTTGGCTTCAATCACACCGACGGGTTGTCGATCTACAAACAGCACGTAGTCAGCAGGTCCCGCATCCGTCTGATATTCCCGTACCGCAACACCCAGACCCGCATTCAGATTGATCTTACTTTTGGGCTGCACAACCCAGCCTGCTTGAATCAGAAAGGCATCAATGCGATCGCGGGCTTGTTGTTCGGGGTTTTGATTCGCTGATGCCATAGCTACTTTCGAGTTTCAGCAGGAAAATATTGTTCCAGCAAGTCTGCACCGCGTTCACGGAGTGTCGCGCCTAGCGAATCGCCCATCTCACGCAAAACGTCCGCAATCCGCTTGAGAGCAAGTGCAACAGGCATTGTTCTCCGGTTTTCCCAGCGATTGACGGAGTAGTATGACACCCCAATCTTGGCAGCAAGTTCTGTTTGCGTCAGCCCACTACGCTGGCGCATCGTTTGAACCAACTGACTAAATTCAGGTTGCTTCAGATCTGACATGACGAAACCAATCACCCTTATGGCAGGTGCCATACTCAGGGTTCCCATCATCTTGGCATTGACCACGGGCGATCGTCAGGAGTTTGCCCGTGGTTCACTCAATTAAGTCACCCGCTAAGAGCACAAATGCTTAGCCTGAATTATTCACGAGGCCTTCAA
>JBBSHC010000823.1:0-1977 GCA_038253425.1 Leptolyngbyales cyanobacterium
CGCCCTTGCAAGGTGCCCCAGTTGCCCCACGCCAAAATAATTTGCTCCACTCGTTCTCCCAACGATGCCAGATAGCGATCGTTCTCGACCCCGATCGGATCAGTCACTTGCCTTAGCACATTGGGATGAGCCGTGCGGTAGGCAAACAGATTAACAACCTCCAGAGAACCATAGCCCCACGATCGTGCAAACCCAACACACCGCCGAATCGTTGGATCATGCACAACGGCATCCGCCCGACTGGGATTCAGCATCACAAAGCCAACGCTGGGAGCCAGAGCATCCCACGATCGCCGCAGTGAGTAGCGGTAATATCCCGTTGAGTCCAGGGTGGCTTCCAGGTGCATCAAGGGATGGGAAGCGCCCCGCTTCACCGTGACAATTCCGTTGTTACTTCGTTCACCTGGCGGCGTTTTAGTTCCAGAGTTTCCGATCGCGGCAGCAAGTTAAATAGCTCTCGAAATTTGTCGTCCAGCTTTTCATAGGGAATAGTTCCGGTTTCATCCAGCACGACCTTGCCAGACGCATCAAACATCACGCTCTGAGGCACCACGCCCTTATAGTAATACCCAGGTTCTGTTGGCGCATAGGTTGCCTTCGGCGCAATGGAGTCCACCCGAATCGGCAACAGATCCGCTGCTTTGCCATAAAAAGCTTGTACCGAGGAAACAACCGTTGTGAACGCTTTACAGTCTTTGCTGTCGTCAATATAGAACACCACCAGTGTTGGGCGATCGCGTTTCAGCGCCTCTGCCAGCGTAAACTTGGGCGGCACCAGCGAACCATTGCCCGCGTAAAGGGTAAAAATCTCGCCATCATAGCGGTCATCCGTCAACCCTGCCAGCGCTGGCGTTGTGCCCAGCAAAATCACGCTGCTCAGCATTGCCACGAGCAAAAACAACCGTTGCCATGTCTTCTGCCATCGACGAAGGGTATGCAGACCCGCGATCGTCTCTGGCAAGCTAAACTGCAAAAATCTCATACAACCCGACACTTCGGTAAGTTTCCACCCTCATTCTGTAGCAATCGAGGACAGAGGGGAAGGAGATGGGGGAGAAAGGTAGAAGGCAAAAGGCAAAAGGTAGAAGGTAAAAGGTAAAAGGCAGAAACAAAGGAATGAAGTTTTGAAGTGCTCATTGACGACTGAAGCTTATCCCTTTTCCCGCTTACGGCGATGTTCAAATGTCTAAGCCACAGTCCGATGAGCAAAAAGCTGATCGCTGACCGCCAACGGCTGACCGCTCACCCAACGCTGTGTTGTACTCAACTGAAAACCGCTGTAAAACCAAAGTAAAGTTGTAGCGAGTTTGTGTTGGCGTGTGATACAACTGTAATAAGTAACAAAGCCTACAAAGCCGTCCTGCAACGAGTGTCTGATTGGGTGATAGTCTGCAAGCGTTTGCAAGCAGTGCCCAAAGATTGCTAACGCTGTTCCTTGCACCTTAAAGGTTCTATCGAAGTAGGCTTTCAGGAATTTCAGTAGTCTAGTTGCTGGCAACAGCATTTGACGTAGTGTAGGCAGCTAGACCATATATGTGAGCGCATCCAGTATGCAAAATGATGTAGTCACTGCAAAACCCATTCGATCGCTAGAGGATGCTCTCGATCGGTGTCAGGCACTAGGGATGAGGCTCAGCCGTCAGCGGCGCTTTATTCTAGAATTGCTCTGGCAAGACAAAGAACATTTGGCTGCTAGAGAAATCTACGATCGCCTCAACCGTCAGGGCAAAGAAATTGGTCACACTTCGGTGTATCAAAACCTGGAAGCGCTCTCGGAGCAGGGCATTATTGAATGCGTTGAGCGTTCTGATGGGCGGCTTTATGGCAATATCAGCGATTCACATAGCCATGTTAACTGCATCGATACCAATCAAATTTTAGACGTTCACATTGAGCTGCCAGCGGCACTGCTTCAGCAGATTGAGCAGGAGACGGGCGTTCGCATCACAGACTATCACATTGACTTCTACGGCTACC
>JBBSHC010000824.1:0-1975 GCA_038253425.1 Leptolyngbyales cyanobacterium
ATGGGTAGAGGGTCATGGGTAATGACGGCGTTGCTCTCAGCGATCGCTGCTTGTAGCGTGTGCAACACCTGACTCAGTATGGTATTGCAGTCCGTTGGAGCAAAAATGAGTTCGCGAGTCCCCACGCGGGAATAAAGCAACAGGTCTTGAATCAACTGCTGCATCCGCTTTGCTCCATCCACAATGTAATCAGCATATTCCTGCGCCGATTCATCCAGGCGATCGTGATAGTCCTGTACTAATAGTTGGGTGTACCCCGTAATGGCCCGCAATGGCTCTTGCAAGTCATGAGACGCAATATAAGCAAACTGCTCTAGTTCTTGATTAGAGCGCATTAAATCGTCATTCAGGTGCTTTAATGCCACTGTCCGCTCCTGAACTTTGGTTTCCAGGGCTTCATTCATCTGCTGAAGTGCTTGCTCCGCCTGCTTGCGATCGGTGATGTCGCTAATCAAGGCAAAGTAGCCTCTGACAATTCCCTGTTCCCCAAAGTCAGGAAGATATATCGCATTGATCCAACGTGCTCCGCCATCTTTATAGGGCAGGAGACGTTCGTAAGTAACGTCTTGCCCCGCCAGTACAATATCGGCGTAAGGCGCAATTGCCTGATAAGCCGATTCCCCTAGAATCTGACTGATGTGCTGACCGTTTATTTCCGCTCGAGAATAGCCGAACCATTGCTCGTAAGCCCGGTTGCTAAAGCGGTAGCGCCGTTCCGAATCGACATAAGAAATCAGTACTGGCAACGCATCCGTAATCAAACGAATCTGCTTCTCACTTTCTGCGAGTGCTCGTTCTGCCTGCTTACGCTCGATGAGTTCGCCACGGAGTAAAGCGTTGACTTGAGACAGTTCGGCTGTGCGTTCCTGCACCTTCGTTTCCAGTTTGTCGTTCGCCTGTTGGAGCGCTACTTCTGCTTGCTGTCGGCTACGAATTTGCTTTTGCAGTACAAAAAAGACTCCAACCAGTAGGCAGAAACTCAGGACATAGCCGATACTAGCTATGAGAATAGCCTGCTGGGCACTGGCATCGGTTGCATCGGACCGTTTTTGCAGCAATAGGCGTTCTTCTGCCTCCATCGTCTGCAACCTGGCTTCGATCTCCTGCTGCAAACTGATGGTTTGCTTGAGGATGGCAACTCGGCTGTTCTGGTTGGCGTTGATCTGTTGCTTTAGGTCAACGAATTGCTGCAATAAAGCCAGTCTTTGATCGATCAGAGGCTCAAGCTCGTCTAAGCGACGCTGTTGAGTGGGGTTGTCATGTGTGAGCTGTCGCAGGTCGATAACAGCACGAGTCATTGTTTGAGCGCCCAGACGGAGGGTTTCTAGTTCACGGTCGTCTTTCAAGAGTAGGTAGCCGCGCCGACCTCTCTCCGCATTGTTCATGCCATTGAGGATTTGGCTAAGGGTTTCCAACACTTGATGAGTGTGCTCAACAAGCTGCCGACTTTCGGTCAGCTTTCGTGCATTTAGATAAGACTCTACAGCCGTCCCGCCTAACATTAACAGCGCTAGACCAAAGCCACTTGCAACAAGTTTTCCAGACAGTCTTTTCACGACTGATTTCTCTGCTAACGTTGCGGCGTAAGCCTAACAAAGGTTAAGAGTGTAACGCTTCAGGGTTTCTACTGAAGGGAAGGAGGTACCGGAAAGCAACCACCCGTAATTACTCGGTTATTTTAAGTTGTGCCGCGATTCGACCAAACCTGCGGCTGCACAGCCGCTATCGTTGATGAATACTTGATTGAACAAAGCGAAATCAACCGAATGGTAAACGGTTGACAGTATTGTTGCTTGCTGAATGTACGATCGGGATGACAGGATTCGAACCTGCGGCATCCTGCTCCCAAAGCAGGCGCGCTACCAAGCTGCGCTACATCCCGTTGTGCTTTAGTCAGTATAGCTTGCTTTTCACCTTCAGACATAATTCATCTAAAAAGTCCGCTAGACTGAATGCCTGATCTTCAACTGAGGCA
>JBBSHC010000825.1:0-1974 GCA_038253425.1 Leptolyngbyales cyanobacterium
TTCTGTTGCACGAACTCTAAGGTCTGCTGATAACGGTCACGATCGCCCTGCTTTTGAAACAGTTGCGCTGCCTGCTGCAAGTCTGCCAGCGCCGCTGGCTTGTTTCCTGTTTGAGCGTAAAGAATACCGCGATTTCCATACGCTTCAGCGAGAGCGGGATTCAGTTTAATGGCTTGGTTGAAGTCTGCGATCGCCCCTTTCGCATCTCCCACAGCAGTCCGAGCTTTCCCCCGATTGTAGTAAGCGTCGGCATAGTTCGGCTTGAGCTTGAGCGCTTGATCAAAACCTGCCATTGCCTGTTGGGAATTCCCTGTCATGGCATAGATAATGGCGCGAGTATTGTACGCCTCAGCATAGTTCGGGTTGACTTGAATCGCTTGGCTTAAATCTTTGATGGCTCCAGGCACATCGCCCATGTCAGAACGGACTTTGCCCCGGTTGTAAAGGGCTTGGGGATTACGTGGTTCAAGCTGTAGCGCTTGCTCGAAGTCTGACGTTGCCCGATTGATGTCGCCCAAATCATGGTGAGCCAAGCCACGACCAAGATACGCTTCAGTGTTTTTAGGGTTGGCTTGAATTGCCTGGGTGTACGCGACGATCGCCCCCTGATAGTCGCCTTGCTTCGCTTTCGCCTGTCCCTGGTGAAGCAAGTCCGCGGCGCTCAACGTAACCAGAGAGGATGGCACTGTTTGAGCCTGGGCAAACGACGCTGACCCACTGAGTACTGTAGTAATGCCGAGGATGGCTATTGCTCTACAAATAGAATTCATCGCGTCCTTACCTCTCTACTATTCATGAGCATACATTCAGATAGCTTTTTCATCAGCACCCAATGGTCATAGCTGGAGCAGTTATTCCTCCTCTCTTGCTCTACATCACCGTTGTGCGTTGTTTCTGGTCATGAATTGCCTTGCTCCAAGAACGGACTTACGATTAAGCCTACATCAAGAATTGATTGGCGATCTCGCTGGCCGAAAGTCGCTCAACAAAAGGTACCAGCCTTTAGGACTGGGCTCACTCAGCTAATCAACACGGTCTAAAGTTTCAACTTCAGCCTCCCCCTTAAGACTCGCAAAATACTGCTCCTGAAACCGTGCTAACGATTGCTCTTTAGAGGACTAATACCGATCCTGCAAGTTAAACACGTTGGATATTGGGGCAAATCGTCTCCTCAGGAAAATCAGGAATTGTTTTCCAGCCTGAGAGCAGTCCTTGCAATTCTTGCTTGAGCATTTGAAGTTGCTGAAGTTGATGCTCAATTTCTAAGAGCTTGTCTTCCAGCTTCACCCGAATGTGATCGCAGGGCAAATCGCCCTGATCGTGAACCGCTAAAAACTCTTTGATTTCCAGTAGGCTCAGCCCTAAACTTTGGGCACGCTTAATAAATTTTAACCGCGAGAAAACTGCCGAAGTAAATAAGCGGTAGCCCCCTTCAGTTCGACCAAACGTTCTCAGCAGACCTAGCTCGTCATAGTAGCGAATGGTTTTGATCGGCAAGCCACTTGCTCTCGCAACGGCACCAATGAGTTGTCCCTTTTCTTGCACTAACATCCTCACCTCCTTGGTGCATTCGCTTCACGCTGAGATTTGTACAGAAGTTTTGCCCTTGTTGAGAGCACTAGCAGCGTGAACTTCGATCACGCCACGATTCATTTCCATGCCACACATGAATTCGTATTCACCTGGTTGCTCAGGCGTAAATTCGATGGTTGTCGTTTGATCAGGTGCGAGATCGATCGCCACCGCAAAGGCTGGAATCAGGAGTTGGTCATAGCACTCACTGAGGTTCTTACGATCAAAATGCAACCGTACAGGCTGTCCGGCTTCGACAATCACGCGCTTGGGTTGATACCCTGTTTCAACGGCTAGAACAACCGCTAGGCAATAAGGTTGCTGTTACGCTCGGTGGCTTAGGACTGATTGGTTTAGAACTCTGGTGGTTCCTGTTGAGCAAACCGAAGTCTCGTCAAGCAA
>JBBSHC010000826.1:0-1966 GCA_038253425.1 Leptolyngbyales cyanobacterium
ATAGTGTACACTGAAGCCCAGCCCTGTAGCAGATGAGCATTACACTACTCTTACTAAGCATCACTGCTCTAACTCAGAATCTCACGCCTCTAGCACGATTCGATTAGCCCAACTTTCAGTTTATAGTGCGAGGCAGAACCGCAGCAGAGGAAAGCTTTATACTTCTTAAACAGCCTCTAAAGTGCTGAACAAATCCTCTAACTCAGCACGACTTATGCCCTCTAAACCTGTCCTCTGGGAAGAACTAACGTGGGAGCAGATTACGCAACTACGCGATCGAGGCATTGATTTAGTGATTTTGCCGATCGGGGCGACAGAACAACATGCCCTACATTTACCTGTAGGAGTCGATACCTTTTCGGCAACAGCCGTTGCTCATGGCGTTTCTGCCCAAACCGGAATTCCAGTTTTGCCAGCATTGCCCTATGGTTGCTCACTGGGTCACTCCAAGAAGTGGGCAGGTACTATTTCTCTGAGACCTGAAACGTTGGCTGCAATTATTGTAGAAATCGCAGAATGGGTGGCGAGTGCCGGATTTTCTCGATTGTTGCTGCTTAATGGACACGTTACTAACTGGGCACCCTTGCGCTGTGGTCTAGAAAACGTTCGTCATCGCTATCCTGAGTTGCGAATTGCGCTGCGATCGCTGTGGGAAATCTCGCCCAAGATTCACGAGTTTTATCATCACGATGCCGTTAACTTTCACGCTAATTGTGCAGAGACTTCGGTAATGTTGGCACTGCGACCCGATCTGGTACAAATGAATCGAGCCGTAGATGAACCGGATCGATCGGCACATTGTTTCTTTGCCTACACAGTGGATAAAGAAAGCGTTCATGGCGGTGTCGGAAATCCCAGTCAGGCAGATGAAGCATTTGGACAAACGATCTTAGCAGCCTGTATTACAGAATTAAGCACCCAACTGCAACAGGCAATGATTGAGAAAACACCGTTAGAAGAGTTACCACCAGCGTTACCAGATATGTTTTAATTACCATTAACAAATCTATTCATAAAACAATGAGCCACGAATCTACTTCAGAATTGCAGCAGCTAAAAGCAGCGCTGGAAAAACAGGGTGTGAAATACGCGATCGCCAGCTTTGTCGATGTTCATGGGATGTGCAAAGCAAAGATGGTGCCACTGACGCATTTTGACCAAATGATGCAGGGGTCAGAATTATTCACAGGAGCCGCGTTAGACGGAGTTCCTCAAGCCGTGAATGATGATGAGGTCGCGGCAATGCCCGATCCGGCAAGCGTCACGATCCTGCCTTGGAATTCAGAAATGGCTTGGTTCGCCAGCGATCTATATTTGCAGGGCAAACCATTTGAAGCGTGCTGTCGCAGCATTCTTCAAATGGTTTTGCAGCAAGCGGCAGAGATGGGCTTTCAGTTTAACTTGGGCATTGAAACAGAGTTTTTTATTCTCAAAGATCAGCCTGGGCAGGCAATTCCCGCTAGCAATCGTGACACGCTCGACAAGCCCTGTTATGACCTGCAAGGGCTGCTAGACAACTACACCTGGGTGGATGAAATTGTGCAGGCGATGAATCACCTCGGCTGGGATGTGTATTCATTTGACCATGAAGATGGCAATGGTCAATTTGAAACAGATTTTGCCTATGCAGACGCGTTAACGATGTCCGATCGCCTCACGTTTTTTCGCTTAATGGTGAAAGAAATTGCCCGTAAGCATGGTTATTTTGCAACCTTTATGCCAAAGCCGTTTGCCAACCGAACTGGAAGCGGTGCTCACTATAATATGTCGCTGGCAGATCTGAAAACGGGAGAAAACTTGTTTGTCGATCGTCAAGATTCGCGTCACTGTGGGTTGTCAAAATTAGGCTATCAGTTCATCGCGGGCGTGTTGCGTCATGCCCCCGCGATTTGTGCGGTGATCGCGCCAACGGTGAACAGCTACAAACGGTTAGTGGCACGGGGCAGCATGTCTGGATTCACTTGGG
>JBBSHC010000827.1:0-1961 GCA_038253425.1 Leptolyngbyales cyanobacterium
AGAAAAAACTGGCGTTAACGTTTGACCAATCAGCGTTACAAGATCAACAAGCCTCTGAGAGCATCATGGGCGATCGCATTGAGTTACGGCGTGTGATGACTAATTTGCTGGGTAACGCCATCAAATTTACTGATGTTGGAGCCGTTACAGTACGGTTATCGATCGCTAACAAACAGCCACGCTCGATCATCGCGAGTAAGCAACCGTCACGAATGCTTGTGCTTGAGGTCGAAGATACAGGACCGGGAATTCCTGCGGCAGAGCAACCCAAATTGTTTGAAAGCTTTATCACTGGCAGCCACCGACGCTCCGGTAGTGGTCTGGGGCTACATCTATCGCGCCGCATTGTAGAAGCGCATCATGGGCGGATTGACGTAAAATCAAACCTTGGCGAAGGTAGCCGCTTTACAGTCCAATTTCCCTATCAGCAGGTTTAAATGCGTCGTTCGTGGTTAGCCCAGAGTGACCAAGCACTCCATTCGTGGCACAACCAATAGTCTGATCACTAATTCAACGAAGTTACGAGTTACAGCAACAAGGTGACTATTAAAACTAATTGCTGTAACGCTCTTCTGCCCACGGTTCACCACGACGGTGATAGCCATTGCGTTCCCAAAAGCCTAGTTCTTCCTGCGCCAAAAACTCTAAACCATTAAGCCACTTCGCACTCTTCCAGGCATATAAATGAGGCACAACTAGCCGCAACGGACCACCATGCTCAGCGGACAGGGGATCGCCAAACAAGGTATGGGCAAAGAAGTTTTCCTCACGCAGAAAGTCGTCGATCGCAATGTTAGTTGTGTAACCGCCATAGCAATGCTCCATCACATGAGCGGTGTTTGGGTTACATTCCACATGGCGCATAAAGTCAGTTACTTTCACCCCAGTCCACTGCACGTCCAGCTTTGACCAAGTGGTGACGCAATGAAAATCTGCGGTGAAGTTGCTTTGGGGCATTGCCATCAAGTCGTCCCAGCTAAACGTGACTTCATTAACAAGCCCCCAAACACGAAGATGCCAATCCTTGACACTAATGGCTGGCGTATCGCCATAGGTCAAAACTGGAAAGCCTTTAGCAAGGTGTTGACCAGGAGGTACACGGTCTTGTTGTTCAGGACCTGGTTTTTGAAAGAACTTTCCCAGCATGGCTTTTTTGGCTCTTTTACGACTCTTCGCCTTCTTCTTCGTCAGCTTGTGGATAGATAAAGCCTTCAGCACGTCCAGTCAGGATTGATTTGCCGATCGAGAGTGCTCGTTGTGCCTGGAGAGCCGCCTTGTGCTTCCAGGTTGCTTTCCGCATATCGCGCTTGGAACTGGAGGTTTTCTTCTTAGGAACAGCCATTGCAGTGAGTAACTTAGTTTTTGACAGCTTTCCTATTCTAGAGCATTAATCATCGAGAAGATCTCGCTAGAATGGATTGCTGCGATCGCGACTGGATGCTTACGCTTTGACTGCTAGATTTAAAGGGTGATGCGGTAAGCTACTGTAAGCCAGTCAATCAACCGGGGTTTGACGATTCATCATTTCTGAGGATCTGTGCTGTGGGTATTGTAGTTGAAGACGTTTCCAAGCAATTTGGTAGTTTTCAGGCAGTGAGTCAGGTCAGTTTAGAAGTCAAGACTGGTTCACTGGTTGCTCTGTTGGGACCGTCTGGTTCAGGAAAGTCTACCCTGCTGCGACTGATTGCAGGGCTGGAGGCACCTGACACGGGGAGAATTTGGTTGACTGGTGAAGATGCCACCGATCGCAAGGTTCAGGAACGCGGCATTGGGTTTGTGTTTCAGCACTATGCGCTGTTTAAGCACCTGACCGTTCGTAAGAATATTGCCTTTGCGCTTGAAATTCGTAAGACACCGCCTGCCAAAGTCAAAGTGCGCGTTGAAGAACTGTTGGATTTGGTGCAGCTTAGAGGTCTGGGCGATCGCTATCCCTCTCAACTTTCGGGTGGGCAGCGGCAGCG
>JBBSHC010000828.1:0-1939 GCA_038253425.1 Leptolyngbyales cyanobacterium
AGGTTACTTGTTCTTCAGCTAAGGGTACACCGGGCGCTACCCGCTCAGTTCGTACAAGGTAGTCGTCTTCCCCTATCGGAGTCACAGAAATATGAAATTCCTGAGTCACAGTTATGCTCCAAGAAGACTATAGATGCAATCCCCTGTTGGCTTAAACCACGATCGCAGGAAGGGGCTACCCTTCTTAATCAACGATCGGGTTTATTGATCAGGGAAGAATAGTGTGATCTTTATGATTGTTTCATTAACTTCTAGGTTGCCCTACTGAAGCAACCGAAACACTATTGGACGACAATCTGCTGAGAAGTGGATGTTATTGGTCAACTAAAGAGCAGCAACTTAATTCGTTCGGTAAATGCACTGAGTAAGCGCGGTTCTTTCGCTCGCTCTGATCGATCATGACATGGGCTACTTACGTGACGTTCCTTTAACAGAAAAAGTTACCGAAACTTCAAACAGCCGCCTCAAGTCTTCAAACAATCGGCGTAAAGCGAGGAAAACGACCGATCGAGACAAACAGCGATCGCTTGAGCCGCCATCGATCTGGCAATGCTGCGATCGTAGGGCTTTGATCGTTCCTTTGAGTTCATAGTTTCATTCTAGGAACTTCGATCGCAAACGTGGAGAGGTAAATCACCCCCCTCGACAAGCTTTGCCCTTGTCTGCTGGGCTATCGATTCGCATTCCAACGTAAAATACTAGATAAGGTTTTACGGCGATCGTCAGTCATGGCTCTGGCGCTTGCTCGGTTAGAGAGATTAATTTTATGAGTCGTGCGGTCATTAAATTTTCTTCGGAAGAATGCGGTGTGTGCCACAAAATGTCTTTTTACGATCAAAAGGTCGTTGAAGAACTGGGTCTGGAATTTGTCAGTGTAAAGATGCAGGACACAGCAACCTATCGCAAGTATCGCAAGATTTTGTTGGCGCAGTACCCTGACAAAGCAGACATGGGCTGGCCCACCTATTTAATCTGCGATGCCCCAGAGGGTGACTTCAAGATCCTGGGCGAAGTCAAAGGTGGTCATCCCAAGGGAGAGTTCCGCAGCCGTCTACAAGAAGTGTTGGCAGCGACGAATTAGGTAGAAACTGGTGATTAGAAATTGCTAGTAAAAGTAGAGGCTAAGGACAGCGCTCGATCGCCTGTACCCTAGCCACACTTTTCTACACTCATTCGTTTGTCACTTCAAAGTGTTTAACTTCCAGGACAGGACCAATCATGGCGATCGTCATGACATCTTTACGGATTTGACCCTCAACTTTGACGACTAGCCCAGCTTTATGCAGCTCTTTGGGGGCTTTGTGCAGTTCGTAAGTCTCGCCGCTGGTGCTAACGAGCGCCCATGTGCCAGGCCCTAAGCCTTTACGCTCGATCGTGCCTTCTACTGTGATGTTGTCACTCATATCGTTGAAGCTCCTGGTTTAACAGCAAGACGAGCCAGTGCAAAGCAGAGCAACGCATTGATGCTTAAAAAGCCACGCGCAGCGATCGTGCCATCGCCCAACCACATAACAGAGGGTGCCATAATCGCGCTCACGCCAAGGCAGGCTGCAACACCGATAGTCGTACCAATGGCGAACCATTTCCACTGGGCATGTCCCAGCAGCAGCACAATCAAGACGAGTGGAATCAGCACACTCGCGAAGAGTGGATTCAGTACACTGGTTCCCTGTACCGCGCCACCCAACTCTGGAATCGAGCTACCAAAAACCCGGAAGGGCCACTGCGGTGCATCAAACAGGTAGAAACCTTTGAGGAAAAACAAGCCGGAACTACCTGCCACTAAACCAGTTGAAAGTGTCCAGCCCCAAGCGAAGGGGAAATAGTTGCGGAGGAACCATGCCAGCACATACGAGCCAAGCACCATGATGACTTTGGGCCAGAGCGCAATTACGCCACCATCAATCCAGAAGCGGGGGTTGAGATAGCCGTTGTCGCG
>JBBSHC010000829.1:0-1937 GCA_038253425.1 Leptolyngbyales cyanobacterium
AAACGGCATCGCCAGCTTCTACGGTTTGCCGCTCATCATCGATCGCCATTTCACCCTTGCCGCTGAGAATGTAATAGACCTCAGACGTTGTGAGCGAGTGGGGTATGGACGTTTGACCGATGGGCACGATCGCGTGGGCTAAACTGTAGCGCAGATCGATCGCTTGTTTGTCTGGGTGGAGCAGCTCTCGTAACTGCGTGCCATCACCCGCAATAAACTCAGCACAGGCATTTAGCTTTTGAATCAACATCGTGTCTGCATTAGTAAGGTCAGTAGACATCATGCAACTAAATCCGTTCCAGTTGACCGCTGGCAGTTGAACGCTTGCTCCTGGAATGACGATCGTGTGCTTCAGTGTCTCTATAAAAAATCAATTGCCGACTTTCCCATACACATTTGTTACAGCTTCATAATCGGGGCAGTTAATAGCCTCTTCCGTCAGTGCTGTCGATGGATGCACCGTGCATTTGAGGTGGTAATCTTTGGTGAAAAATTGGCATCTAGCACAGGGAATCTGGTGCAACTGCTGACTACGGCTCACAGTAGCTCGGAAGACAGTCCAGAAGCTCCAGGCTAACAGTATCACGATCGCCCAGGCAGAGAGAAAACAAACGGGCACCAGCAACGGCTGAAGCGATCGAAGCAGAAGTTGCAGAAGTTGAAACACGACGAGTAAAGTAGAGTGGCAAAGAAACAGCTAAAACTCTAGTGTTACGCTTAAAGGCTCCAAAAGCTCGGTGATAGCCAGGTTCTTCAGTGGACAATGTTTAAGAAATATTAAGTTTTTATCGTCTCAGCCGGAATCACTCGATGAAACAGGCACTTTAGAGACAGCATTCATTGCTACAAGCGTCCTTCAATCTCGCGTCTAGCAGAGGCAGTAACCATGATGAAAGTCTCTACATCGTCTACACCCGCGCAATCGCGACAGATTAAACAACAGCTTGCTAATCCAGAAGATTCCCTCTCTTATCAGCTAGGCAAAGCGGTACAAGAACTGCCCCCGCTTTACACTCGTTTACTGGCTGGCGGTATTAGTGCGCTTGTCTTTGGCGCGATCGCTTGGGCACACTTGAGCAAAATCGACGAAGTTGCCATTGCCCAGGGTCAACTGACACCCTCCACAGAAGTACGCCCCATTCGTGCTGGCTCGATCGGCAACATTCAGCAAATCAGCGTTAAAGAGGGTGATTCCATTCGTAAAGGGCAGGTCTTGGTTGCCATGGATCCCGGTCTTCCCCAGGCAGATGTCGATCGACTGGCGCAATCATCCAAATTGATTCGAGAAGACATGGCTCGCCTACAAGCAGAACGCACGGGGAGCGCCAGTGCCGGAACGCAAGTGCAAGATCAACTGCTGCAATCGCGCCTCGAAGAGTTTGATAAAAAGAAAGCAGCGGCACTGGATGAAGCCCAGCGGCAGCTAGCAACCCGCAATGAAGGGCTGGCAACCCTATCTCGCTTACGAGAGAACCTGATTAATGCAAGGGATGGGCTGAAGAATGCAGGCATCCGGGTAAAGGCATTAAAGTCGCTTCAGGGAAGCGGTGCAGTGCCCCAGCTTGACTACATTCGATCGCAGGATGAATTCACTCAAGCCAAAGACAAAGTTGTTTCTACCGAAAAAGAAATTGATGCCCAACAAGAGCGGATTCGTCAAGCCGAAGCCGCCTATGCCTCAGCCCAAAATACAGCAAATGGGCTGGACTCTCAACGACGCAGTGAGATTCTAACTCAATTTACAAAGCGTCAGGAAGAGCAAGCATCGGTTGACGGGCAGTTGGCACAGGCAAAAAAACAGCGTGAGCGCGAGACGATCGCGTCCCCCTTTGATGGCACGGTCTACAACGTCAAAGCAACGAGAGGACCCGTCCAGGCAGGCGAGGAATTGCTCTCTATTCTGCCCAAGAACGAAGACATCATGCTAGAGGTCAAAA
>JBBSHC010000830.1:0-1935 GCA_038253425.1 Leptolyngbyales cyanobacterium
CGCCTGCCGTTTCAAAGAAGATGATGCTATGAATCATGTCGATCGCCAGCATCTGAAACAGGATATGCGCGACTGGAGTCGGCAGCGCTATCATCTGAGGATCGTGCAGGGGATAGGGACCTGCTGCTACATCTTTCAGGCTGCAAAAAGCGTAAACAACGTGCTTTTCTAGCTCGGGCTGCACCTGATTGCTGAGGGTTGTAATCGCCCAGCTCTGGTCAAGGGTTTGCACAATGTAGTACTGTAAGTGTCGCAATTGTGACGCTAAAGATTGCAGCACAGGGGCGATCGTTGTGATGAGATCTGGTGTAGTACCATCCTGAGGAGCGTCGTCAATCAAGTCTTGAATTTGCTGATCGATGTTCATTGCCGAGTCCAACGTTGTTGTTTTCAGTGAGAATGTTGTAAAGCTTGTGTGGTTTGATCTAGACGCTGCATTGTATTGTTGCCACAATTAAGCGTAGTTAGCATTAGTTACATTAAGTGTTGAACATCGTGGGGGATATTTGCCAAAGCGTGGAGGCGATTTTTCAACTGTTACTAAGTGAATTGAAGTTGTCAACAAACGCCTCTGAGCAAAATTGCCGAGACGTAGCAGACCGCTTATCCCAAGAGGTCGAACGTATTTGCGTTGAGAGCAAGCGTATTCAAGCATCTGGTGAGATTGATACGTGGGCAACGGCGCTAGCGAGGCATCGCCTTCAACAGTGTTTGCACTACTATAAGTTAGGTTCTACGCGTGGACGGGTAGAACTTCACAGTACGCTGAGCGCGATCGTTTATCGCTACATTACCCCGCCTCAGACCCAAGCGAGCTATCAGGCGCGTCTCACGCTGATTGAGGATTTTCTACAGAGCTTTTATATTGAAGCGCTGAATGCTTTTCGTCGTGAAACACAGTTGCCGATCGCGTATCAGCCGCGTACGCTGTTACAGCTTGCTGAGTATATGGCGTTTACTGAGCGCTATGGCAAACGTCGGATTCCACTACCAGGGCGACGGAACCAACAACTGATTATCTTACGCGCCCAAACGTTTTCGCAGCAGCAGCCGATGGAGACCGCTGTTGATATTGAGCGAGCGGTCGATGGCATGGGCAGCGAAGGTGATAATCAATGGAATGCCGCCTCCATGCAGCAGGTGCGGGAAAAAATGGTGGCTCAAGAGCCAGAGCCAACAGAGGATAGCTTACGGCAGGCGGTTGTTGCGGAACTGATGACGTATCTGGAAGAGCGGAAGCAAACCGATTGCGCTGACTACTTTGCGCTGCGCTTGCAAGATCTGCCAACGAATGAAATTGAGGTGATTTTAGGGCTAACACCCCGTCAGCGAGACTATTTGCAGCAGCGATTTAAATATCATCTGATTCGCTTTGCGCTGTCGCATCGGTGGGAGTTGGTGCATCAGTGGTTAGAGGCAGATTTGGAGCGAAACTTGGGGTTAACGTTGCAGCAGTGGCAGTCGTTTCAGGAACAGCTTGATCCTCAGCAAGCCGCCTTGCTGCAATTGAAGCAAAAGCACTTAGCTGATGCGGCGATCGCTCAAGCGCTGGGTTGCACTGTTACTCAAGTGCGTAAGCAGTGGTTTAAGCTACTGGAACAAGCGTGGGAAATTCGTAATTATTTAGTGTCCGGAGCAGGCATATCTTCTGATGAATAGGGGTTTATATCATGAATAATGACTCGGAGGTTCTTCAGAGAACTCTGCTCGAACTACTTCAAGACCTGGTTGCTTTTACCACTTCAGATGATCCTGGGGTGGTTAATCCAGATCTGGGGTGGGACGATGAACAAATTGGCGCTCAGCCTAGAGATGCGTCAAATTTATTCATTTTATCGGAGGCAAACTCTGAAAGCTCCAGCCATGTTAGAACCGATGGTCCCTCAACTAGAAGGACAAACTTACTAAAACTTGGAGAGACACCCGCTGTGCAAG
>JBBSHC010000831.1:0-1935 GCA_038253425.1 Leptolyngbyales cyanobacterium
AGCGACTAAGCCTCGGTGCTGACGGTTTTTTGACAGGTTTATCGCAGCCCTGATTCAAGGTGCGATTTACAGAGCTACCAGCCCCCTCAATGATTTAAACACCGGGCTACAAGCGAGACCCTATACCTCTTGTAGGGTATTACTAGTGCTTGGAACTGTAAGGCACGTTCTCTAGCGGTACGTCCAGAAGGGGAAATTGTGCCCATTGCACGGCATCAAAATGCCACCATTCGGTCAGCAACGGTGTAAAGCCATGTTTTTGCATTACATCTTCAAGCCGTTGCCGATTTTGCTTTGCTTCCGCACTCGCACCGCTGTAGTCTCTGGCAGCACGATCGGTGAAGTCATCGAATTCGGTTGGCATGATCAGTTCTTTGCCAGCGCGATCGACAAGCGTTAAATCCACCGCTGACCCACGATTATGTCGGGAGCCTTGAGCGGGATTAGCAACATAGCGATCGTCCGGTACCAGCTTCCACATCAGCTTTTGCACAGAGAGGGGGCGGTAACAGTCATACACCTTCAGCCTCAGTCCACTTGCTTCTAGCTCTGTTTGCACCTGTGCTAATTGTGCTGCTACGCTCGATCGCAACAGGCAACGCGACTGGTTGTAAAGTTTTTGGTGCATGAAGTTATTCGCTGTGGCATAGCGCAGATCGAGGCGAATCCTTGCATTGATAGAGCCAATATCCACCAGTTGAGCCGCATCAGTGGTTTTGCTTGCTGCGGCTGGCTTGCTTATGGTTGTTTGAGGCGTTGGCAAGGCTGGTTTTGGCGTTGCCTCTATAGTCGCACCACCCGTTGTGTTGCTCTGACACGCTACCAGAAGAGAGAGTAGTGCGATCGCCACAAACGTGATCCAGTCAGACATTTTACAGTAACGCGTCATGTAACAAATTTCCTAGGCAACTGCTAACATCAGTGTTCTCGTGAGGTTCGATTCGCCGACAAAATTTTCGCAGCCCCTTTAGAATAGAAGTCTTGGTGAATAACCAGCTCAGTCACGATCGCAGCCGAGGCTAACTATGCTTGCAACCCCGCTTCTTCGCTCTAGAGAATTGCCAACCCTGGACTACACTTCCACGCGCGATCGCTTCGATGCAACGTGGGAGTCTCCCCTCTCAACCCTCTTGGGCCTGGGACGGGCAGCAGGCGCAAATTTTGTTGAATTCTTTCTGGAGCGAGTCAACTATATTAGCTGTTTGGCAGAAGATGACGCCATCACCAGCATTTCGCCGCGCCTTGCTACTGGGGCTGGTATTCGCGTGTTTCGTGGTCAGACCGACTGCTACGTTAGCACCAATGACCTGACGTTTGCGGGCTTGAAAGCCGCTTTAGAAAAAGGGCTGTCTATTCTGGGTTTACAGTTGCCTGCCCCCGGAGCATACATTCCCGAAATTAACCTGGAACCACTGCGGGACTATGCCGTGTTACGTGCCAAAGAGTCCTGGCTCTCAGCCTCCAGTTCCATGCGCGAAATGGGCGAAGTGTTGCTTGATGCCAATGCGAAGCTTAAGGAAAAAGCTACTCACGTTCAATCTCGTCGCGCAGTCTATTTTCGTGATTGGCAAGAAGTGTTGGTTGCTTCAAGTGACGGCACCTTTGCGCGAGATATTCGCCTGACCCAATCGGTCGGCTATAACCTGCTCTGTGCGGATGGCACCAATCGATCGTCGATCAGCGAACGGGCTGGCAATACAGGCGACCCTAACTTTCTCCGTACCTGGGATTATGCTGCTACGGCTGAAAGCGTTGCCGAATCGGCTGGCAAAATGCTGTATGCCGACTATGTAGAATCGGGCACGTATCCGATCATCATGGCAAACAAATTTGGCGGCGTTATCTTCCACGAAGCCTGCGGACATTTGCTCGAAACCACACAGATTGAAAAACGCACGACTCCGTTCATCGATCAAAAAGGCGAAAAGATTGCCC
>JBBSHC010000832.1:0-1932 GCA_038253425.1 Leptolyngbyales cyanobacterium
AAAGAGAACCGAGTAGAGCATGGTGCCTACTAACCCCAGAAAAACAAACGCACCAATCGATACCAGAAAACTAAACAAGTCATCCACACGTTGAGCTTCTGCGGTTGCCTGGGGCGGCATCCAGGTGTAAGCTTGCTGCCCTATCCAGCGACTGATGAGCATTGCTCCCGCGATGGAGATAGCCAGTAGAAAATATTTGAGAATCTTTAACATTTCAGTTTCATATCAGTGCGGCTTCGAGTGACTGCATGGCTGAGTTACAGCACCGGACGGACTGTAACAGAAAACAACAGGTTCTATATCTAGCTAAAGGAGGGCTATGAGCCGCATACCCCTAGACATTCGCTATTTTACTTTAGAGAAGTTTAAAACACGTTTGACTAAAACGACTTCCATCTAAAGAACAGACAAAATTTCACGCCTGTTTCATTTTTTGATGGAACCCCTTACCAGCAGGACTATTGCCACTCTGACTATAGACAGACTCTTAATGCAATAAATAGCTTCATAATTGAATTGCTGTCGTGCCTTTGCGATCGATCCTGACTTTAGAAAGCTTTGGAGTCTTGTTTGGTTCTTACTGCAACTCACCGTTGGGGTTATTTGCTGAAGAAATTGATCCGACTAGCGGTGAACAATTAGGCAACTTTCCGCAAGCCTTTTCTCATATCGGTGTGATTAATGTAGTAGTTTCGCTAGCTCATGTTGTTCATACAGGCGATGTCCAGCCTCAACACAAGAAAGCCGCTGCTACAGCAGGTCGAGGCGGTGGGGGAGCCACATCGAAAGCGAGATCGGTTCAGACTACCCCGGCACAACAAACACATTCATTGTCTTAGGAAGGGAGAGCGATGATTCCACTCTGGTTACAGGCAGGCTTTTGGGGATTGTTAGCAGGTTCCTCTCTGCTGCTGGGGGCAGGAATTGGATATTACGCAAAGATTCCGCAACGGATCATTGCAGCCATCATGGCATTCGGCGCAGGTGTGCTGATTTCTGCCCTTGCGTTTGAGTTGATGAATGAAGCATACAAACGAGGAGGATTTGATTCGACAGCGATTGGATTCATCAGTGGTGCTGCTATCTATACGCTAGCAAACTGGTATTTAGCACATCAAGGCGCACGCCACCGTAAACGTTCTGGGAAGCGGCAACCCAGCGAAACCGAAACTAGCGGCAGTGGGCTGGCGATCGCAGTGGGAGCTTTACTAGACGGTATCCCAGAATCGATCGCCATTGGCATCAGCATGATTGAGGGCGGTACGGTCAGTTGGGTGACGGTTGCGGCTGTTTTTCTCTCAAATGTCCCGGAAGGATTGTCGAGTGCGGCTGGGATGAAACAGTCAGGACGTTCCCTGCGCTATATCTTCGGCATTTGGGGAGTAATTGCAGTTGTGTCTGGAGCCGCAGCCCTAGCAGGATATAGCCTTTTCAGCCATTTCCCAGTCGATGTCGTTGCTGCCACGATCGCGATCGCCGCAGGTGCCATTTTGGCGATGATCTCCGACACGATGATGCCAGAAGCCTTTGAGCAAGCCCACGACTTTGCTGGATTAGTGACAGTTTGTGGCTTCCTGGCTGCTTTTATGTTGAGCAAATTGGGTGGGTAAAACGTCTTTGCTTGAGGCAATTTTAGTGCCTAAAATTGCACCCGGACTGCTCGATCGCTACCTGGCAAAATCAGGATACAACGGTCAGCAAACCGAGCAATCCATTGCACCCGATCGCACTAATAACTTATGGGAAGCTGTACCCAACGGAAACTACAACGCTCACGGTCAGTTTGATGCCCAGGCGCAGGACGGCAGTTTAGAACTATGGGCAGCCAAAAATCAAGATTGGATCATGCTGGCTGTTGGTGCTGGGGTGGCGGGTATCGCGATCGGGGCATTGTTGAACCATCAGGCGCAACAGCAGCCATCCAAAAGATCG
>JBBSHC010000833.1:0-1931 GCA_038253425.1 Leptolyngbyales cyanobacterium
AATCCTCGATCGCTCACATTCAACACATCTCTAAGCAGCTAGAAGCAACATTTTTCTTGCCGGACACAAAAGGAGCTGAAATTCACGAAAGTGGCGCTCCTGAACCAGACGAAATTGTATTTGTGAAACATTTTCCTAATAGTTTTAGAGACACCCATTTACTACAACACCTCAAAGAGATTGAAGTTGAAGAAGTAGTCATTTGTGGTGCAATGAGTCATATGTGCATTGATACCACCACCCGCGCCGCATTCGATTTTGGGTTTCAATGCATCGTCATTGAGGATGCTTGTGCAACGCGGGATTTGGAGTACAGGGGTAAAGCAGTTTATGCTGCCGAAGTTCATGCCGCTTTTATGGCGGCACTAGCAATGCCTTTAGCAAAAGTTATCCCTACTGTTGAGTTTGAGCGTGTTCACATGAACAATTTATTTTCGCTTAAATTGGTATTTAACAGTCGTCACTTTATTGAGTCCATGTCTAAGCAGCCGGAATTCCTTAGCTCAGGGTGATTGGGCGCTGTTATTGTTTGAGCTGCAAAGTCAGGTGCAAGGTGTGGACTAAGGCGAGCGCTGCTGCTTGGGTAAAGCCCTTAAGCCTTTACTGAGGACACTGGGTAATTGCCCCGCGCAGCAGAAGTGCAGCTTTTTCTGGGATAAGGCTGTAAACTCGACGTCGTTTGACTCAAGGACTCGATCGCTCCAACCACAAAGGCTCTTACTGGTGCCAGCGCGCTTTCATTGCCAGGAGTCTTTTTTGTTTCCTTGACCCGACTGGGTACAATCGTTCTGATGCACTCGGTTGAGCACTGGGGCTGCACTAGTCCAAAGCAAAGGAAAACGGATGATTACTGGTGAGCTACGATCGCAAATTGACACCATCTGGAATGCCTTCTGGTCCGGTGGCATCTCGAACCCGCTAGAGGTGATTGAGCAGTTCACCTACTTGCTGTTTTTGCGACGCTTGGACGACCTCCACACGCTGGAGGAGAACAAAGCCAATCGCCTCCAGCACCCGATGGAAAAACGGGTGTTCCCAGAGGGCAACGTACCCCAAGGCAACAATCCGAATGCCAGAGAGCTGTCCTACGACGACCTACGCTGGTCGCGCTTTAAGCATATGGAAGCGCGGGAGATGTTTGAGGTCGTGAGTGAGTCTGTGTTCCCGTTTTTACGGACGGACTTCCTCAAAAGCTATGGCGATGGGTCTACCTATGCCCATCACATGAAGGATGCTCGCTTTACGATTCCCACGGCAAGTTTGCTGTCTAAGGTCGTGGATCTAATTGACGACATCCCGATGGACGATCGCGATACGAAGGGCGATCTCTATGAGTACATGCTGAGCAAGATTGCCAGCGCAGGACAGAATGGGCAGTTTCGCACTCCGCGCCATATTATTCAACTGATGGTGGAGATGACGGCACCGACGCCGAAGGATGTGCTTTGCGATCCTGCCAGCGGCACCTGTGGCTTCCTGGTGGCAGCGGGGGAATATCTGCGATCGCACCATCCAGAGATTTTTCGGGATGAAAAGCTGAAGCAGCACTTTCACCACGGGCTGTTTCACGGGTTCGATTTTGACGGGACGATGCTGCGGATTGGCAGTATGAATCTGCTGCTGCACGGGGTGGAAAACCCGGATGTGGTCTATCGCGACTCGCTGGCGCAAGACCATGCAGGCGAGGATGAGAAGTATACGCTGGTGCTGGCAAATCCACCATTTGCGGGGTCACTGGACTATGAGAACACGGCGAAGGATCTGCAAGCGATCGTCAAAACGAAGAAGACAGAGTTGCTCTTTCTGGCGCTGTTTTTGCGATTGCTGAAACCGGGCGGACGGGCAGCCGTGATTGTGCCGGATGGAGTGATGTTTGGCTCCTCGAAGGCGCACAAAGAACTGCGGCAAATTTTAGTCGAGGATCAGAAGCT
>JBBSHC010000834.1:0-1919 GCA_038253425.1 Leptolyngbyales cyanobacterium
AATGCAGCCCATGACGGCAATATTTAAGCCAGTAAGGTGATTGGTTGCGTTACGAACTTTGTGCAGCACTTCTTCCAGGTTAAAGAGGGTGCGTCCACAGGAGGGACACGCGACGTATTCCACCATTGTCCGTCGCAGCCCTAGCGCTTGTAAGATGCCGTAACAGACGGGGATCTCTTTTTCGGGGGCTTCGGTGAGGGAAACGCGGATTGTATCGCCAATGCCTTCTGCCAGCAGCGTTCCAATACCAGCAGTAGATTTAATGCGACCGTATTCACCATCGCCTGCTTCAGTCACGCCCAGATGTAAGGGATAATCCATACCCAGTTCGTCCATGCGCTTGACCATGAGACGGTTAGCGGCAATCATGACGGGCACTCTGGAGGCTTTGAGCGAGAGTTCGATGTGATAGAAGTTGAGGGATTCGCAGATGCGGATGAATTCTAGAGCAGACTCAACCATGCCTTCAGGCGTGTCGCCATAGGTAAAGAGCATTCGTTCTGCCAGGGAACCGTGGTTGACGCCAATCCGCATGGATTTATTTTGGTCGCGCAGGGAAATGACGAGGGGTTCTAAAGTCTCGCGGATCTTCTCGCCAATCTCATCAAATTCAGTTTGGGTATATTCGGTGCGATCGCTCTTTGGCTTCTCAAAGACATACAAACCAGGATTGATTCGCACATTATCCACATGCTTGGCTGCTTCTAGCGCAATCTTTAGCCCGTTATGATGCACATCTGCCACTAGCGGCACGGGTTGATAAGTAGCAATTAAGCGGCGACGGATTTCTTCCATTGCTTTCGCGTGCGCCATGCTAGGGACAGTCACACGTACAATTTCGCAGCCGATTTCGTGCAGTCGGCGAATCGCAGCTACCGATCCCTCAATATCCAGCGTGTCTTCATTGATCATGGACTGGACAGCAACAGGATGACCACCCCCGATCGTAATGCTGCCCACAGGCACGGAGCGCGTTTTGCGACGTTGGATAGAGGTGTCAGTGATTGCTGGAGGAGTGGTTGAAGCAGGCGGACTAGGCAGAGTTTGCATACGCTGTTGGTAAATCTTGACAGGAAAACAGTTATCGTTTGTCTCTGTCTTTACAGATTGCCATAGATGGGGCAGTTTTGGCGGTTAAGACGCGACAAAATCTTGGGTAAAATGACAGTCTCACCGCTGACGGGACGCTCTCAACCCACTTTGCTATGCCCTTACATTAGACTCGCCGCCGCGTTTAGGTAAGTGAGAAGCGAGGTCGATGCTTCGCGAATCTCTCTCTTCGCCAACTTGTGCAGGTTCTACTTTTGTGCTTTCTCAACCGCGATCGCAGTTAGCGAGCCGTGCTCCGTGCGTCTTCGCGGGGCTTTGCCTTATTTACTTTTAGCTGACGACCCATCCACTCAGCACCGTCTAAAGCGGCGATCGCAGCATCTTCTTGAGCATCTTCGGCGAGTTCAACGAAGGCAAAGCCGCGCAGCCGCCCGGTTTCACGATCGGTCGGTAAAGACACTCGCTTCACCGTGCCATATTCGGTAAAAACTTCGGTGAGGTCTTCTGGTGTTGCTTGGTAGGACAGATTGCCAACGTAAATGGTCATGGGGGTGCATGAGCGAATTGAAGTGCGAAGGGTGCAAAATACAACCCTACGAGCTTGGTGATAGCACATCATCCCTACCGCATTCTGAAAAACCTGATACCTACAAGGTCAGATTTAGCTGATTCAGTGAAGTTTTATGCATGATGAGTGCTGTTTTCAAAGGCTGCCATCTTGCATTCTAAGCACTGCACCATAACTGAGCACTGCTTCGTAGCAATCGATCATGTTGTCATCACTGACCTAAATTTCATTGTTTTCTAACACCTTATAGTAGCCACAGCCTTTCGCTAGTTCCTGTTCAGTAGCACGCTGGTTTTCTGCC
>JBBSHC010000835.1:0-1886 GCA_038253425.1 Leptolyngbyales cyanobacterium
AGTAGCCCAGAGACAAAACCACCCAGAAAAGCAACAGGCTGGTGTGAAAGTTGGTTCCAAATCGGGGAAAATTCGTCAAGAAACATGGGCGACGGCTCCGTCAAGTTGTAAAGTTGGTTCTCTGGCGATTGTAACGCGAAGCGAATTGGTGGATCATGCGTTGTTGTTTGGGTACCCTAGCAATCGATCGCATAGTTTTATAGACATAGCCATACTGATTAGGACAGGATGCTGGCACTGTTGGCTGGGGGCATTGCCTCTACCCTCCACTTCCGCTCCCAACGTCCTAAGCTCTGTAGCGATAGCTATAACAAGCAGACAGCAAGCGCTAAGGACTTGATCTACCTGTAAAAGAGATCTGTGACCGATCGACAGCACAAATGGTTCTGCTGTCCCACCCTACAAGAAATCCATCTACCAAAGCGAGTATTTTTTTGATGACTCAACTTAAAGTTCTTTGCGATACGGTGCTCAAGCAGCAGCCCATTCAATCGTCCAAGCTAGCGGCTGAACAGTTACAGGTTGTAAAAGCGGGTACCCGTTTGAAGGTGCAGTCGTATAGTCCTGTAAGTGACCACATTAAAGTAGCGCTGGCTGACCAGAGCTTCCAAGGGAAGAACACGTGGTTTATTTATCAACGACACGGTGTCATCTTGGAAAATAACCTTGTCATTTTCCCGCAGACTGTGAAGCTCTCGGTGCCTTACTACGACCAGCTTGATAATTCTGAGAATCCCTATGGCACCTGTAATGTAACGTCGATCGCGATGTGTTTAGCCTACCTGGGTGCATCTCGTAAGCATCCCGATCGACGGTTTCCAGACGAACTTCAGGATTATTGCGCGGATCATGGGCTCGATCGACATGAACCCGATGTGTTAGCAAAGGTTGTAGGCGTCTATGGCTGCAAAGACACCTTCAAAACAACCGCTAGCTTTGAAGATGTCAAGGAGTGGCTGATTCAAGGCAGCCCTGTTGTAGTCCACGGTTATTTCACCCGTTCTGGGCACATTATTGTGCTGATTGGTTACAACAATAATGGCTTTATTGTTAATGACCCGTATGGGGAACTGAGCTACAACGGTTCCGATGACAGTCACTACGATATCTACGCCAATGGTGCAGGGCTAACCTATTCCTACAACTTGATTTACGAAGTCTGTTGCACTGATAACGAGTTTTGGGTTCACTTCATTTCAAAAGGCTAAAGTACTGAATCCTCCATCCTTTAGCCTTTTGCTTTCAACCTTTAGCCCTTTACTTCCGGCAACATACACTTGTCGCTGTCGCAGCCTGCAGGACCCTCAGCCAAACTGAAACCGGAGTCATGCTGGCTGAGGGCACCGTAGAAATCATCGGTTTGCTGTCTCGCTTTAACGTCTTGCTGGAGGCGATCGAAGGTGGGTTGATCAATTTTCTCGAAGGGCAGACGTGGGAAGGGGGCATCAAACCGTGCCAACAATGCGGCGCTGATGTACCCTTCATCGTTGGCGATCGCTTGATAGATCCGCTTTGCCAACGGTTCTACTTCTGCTTCGGTTAGCTCGATCGTGGCGCTCGTATTGTGAGCGGTGTAATGGGTTTGCACCTGCATATAAAAGTCAAACTGTGCCAACGCAGAGAATTGCTCGATCGCGATCGTGTCTGCTCCCGGTAAATTTGCCCAGGAAACCTCAACTGGAATTTCCACCAGCCATTCTGTACAACGGGGATCAAACGGATCGTTGAGCAAATTACCCGTTTCATCCTTATCGGATTGAGATGGCACGATGCTGTAGCCGTAGTCTAAACAGGCGAGGGCAACCGGATCATTTTTGCGGAAGGTGATGCGCCGGATATAGCGTTGGGCCTTCGGTGGATGCCAACCGGGACTGGCTCCTGTGAGC
>JBBSHC010000836.1:0-1868 GCA_038253425.1 Leptolyngbyales cyanobacterium
CTAGCCGATGCAGGTGGATTGCCGCTATTGCGAACGTTGACGACTTTGTTGAGCAGATTAAACCAGAAGGGTGCGCCCATTGCAATGGCGATCGCGCTGACGAGCCACCCCGCTGTAACTTTAAGAGCATTCGCCAGCAAGCCCAGGGAACTTGCCTGCCACTGATCCCGCCAGTTTGTAGCATTCCAGCCGATCGGCAGCTCTGTCGTGCTGTTAATGGCATCACGCAAATTAGTAGCACCGTTTGCTAAGCAATCAGACTGAGTTGCCTTGCCTTCTTGGGCTTGTAGACAGGTCATAGCACTGGGATTGCGGCTCACTAAGTCACTGGCTGCCTGAGTGTAAGCGGCGCGAAGGGTTGGGTCTTTTGCCAATTTGCTGATGATATGTAGTGTGTCGGTGTTGGTCGTCACTGCGAGTAAAAAGCCAATGACGATCGCCACCCCTTTGGCATTGCGCTTATACACACCAGAACTGCGTTCCATTGAGCGATCGAACCAGAGCGCCACTTCGGTTTGCAGTTGAGCGGCTCCCTGATCAATGGTGTCAATTTTTGAGTGAGCGCGCTTTGCCAGCATCGTCAGGCTATCCCCCAGGTTGGGCGAGACCTGAGCTAGGATTGCCTGAAAATTTTCTCGTCCCTGACTGGCTGTATTGACGGCTTGATTGACCGTTTGCAGTAGCGCATAGCTAGCTTGAAAGCGCTGCCGCAAGGTGACATCGGGTAAGCGTGACAGCACAACCTGATAATTATTACCTGCGTTTTGGAGCGACTGTGCCACCCAAACCAGATTGTTTAGCTCAGACACGACTTCGATCATGCTGGGTCCAACGTCTTTGGCTAAAGCCGGGATTTCTTGCGCGATCGCAGACAACCGCTTCAAAAACACCTTGCTAACATCATCTTTTTCAAGCAAAACGGCTTCAGAGGCAGAGAGAAAGCGTTTAAGCGCGATCGCTACTTGATTGAAACTGCTTGCCAACGTCGTCTCACGGTGACTAAAAGCATGAACGATCGTGTTGATTTCAGCCTCAAACTTTTGCAGGTCGTGTTCTAGCAGCGACTCTTTTGCCTTACTGTGCCTTAAGTCACTCACCACATCAACCACTGGTTCTAATAATTTCTCAGTGACGAACGTGGCAAGCTTGCGCTCACTTAAACTCTGGACGATTTCCTCTGTTCGCAGCGTTTCAAGCAGCGTGGTAGAAAACGTTTCTGACGGCAGGTAGGAGGGTCCACTTGCTGCGCCGGAAAAGGTTTTGGTTGCCCGTGTCAGTTGACTAACTCGCTCGGCAACGCTGCCAAGCAACCCCTGGGACTCATGATTGAGTGAGCGAATGAGCGGATGATTATAGAGATCACTGGCAAGCTCTTTAGACCGGGTAATCTGGTCTTGAATGACCTTCGCTTCGGCTGTTGTCTGACCGAGCTTGGGTTTGCTTTCGCCCGCTAAAAGGGTCTCGATCGCCTGCTTAAGGTGTTGCGCTCGCCATTGAAGCACGGTCGTCAATAACTCCTGAAGTTCAGACGCTAACAGGCTGAGGGTTAGATAGATAAAAATCAGCCCAAGACCAATATCAAGCACAAAGGGTAGGTTCATTGACTCATTCGTTGAAAGGCTACACGTACTTCATCTAACGATCGTGTTTGGATTGTGAGGGGACTTTTCCACCGAGAAGAAACATTTGAAGCACCCTGCTAAAGCATCAGGCTCACTGGGTGACATAGAAAGGTGACATAGAAAAGGGACGTTAAAAGAGCACGCTGGTAAGATAGCCAGACTGTGACGAATCTGCTGTTGTAATGCTCACCCTGAACCCCATCCATTTGCATTAGAGCTGCATTAGGGGTGTAAAGCGCTACAACC
>JBBSHC010000837.1:0-1857 GCA_038253425.1 Leptolyngbyales cyanobacterium
CATTGGGATCAAAGGGGGTGTGGGGGCAATGCCCCCAGCCAGGGGTGGAACCCCTGCACCCCGTCCTAACCAGAATGGCTATGGCTATAAATACTTGGGGTCAGTTGCCCCAGACTCTCAAGCCAAAGGCAACCCGACCATCAGGGTTTTAAATGGCAACAGGCACAGCGGACTCTGTATGCCCTCTTTGCACACTACAGGTAGCTCCAGCGACGATCGCTTGTTGTTTGAGGTGATCTGCCAGCCGGAGAGCCATCGCAATCACAGTTAAGGTTGGGTTAGCAGCTCCACTGGTTGGAAAGACAGACGAACCCGCAACAAAGAGATTTGCCAGCCCGTGTACTTTAGCATTCTCGTCCACCACACCCTTCTTGGGATGCACATTCATGCGGGTAGTACCCATGTGATGGTTGCCAAAGCCTAAGTGCGCCGATGGAAACTCATCCCCATAGAAGCAGTCTACCCAGCCAATCCCCGCGCGACGTAGTTCTTGATCAAGGAGTTGCTGAGAGCGCCGAAGCGCAGCAAAGTCTCCAGCAGCAACTCGCCAGTCGAACTGTAGGCGGTTGACTCCAAAGGGGTCTTTCTCGCGCACAAGCGTCACACGAGAGGCAGGATTGGGCGTTTGCTCCGCCTCTACCTCAAGCGAAAAGTGTCGGTTTGCCGACTGCAAGAGCGCTCGTTGGTAGGGAATTTCCAAAAGGTGGCTTGCCTGCTTACGCAGGTTACGGACATACTTACCCACCTGATCGGCTTTGGGAACTGTTGCAGCGGTCGTTAAAGCTGTGGTCAGTGTCTTTCTAATTGAGGTTTTGTGCAGCCAAAAAGCGACGTTAGGCAAGCCTTCTTGACGCACCAAAGTCTCCTTCAGGGCAACAAAACCTTCGATCGCTGTCTTGTTCACCTTGTGGTAGCGGTAGAACTCTAACCGCTTAGCAAAGGAGCGATCAAACGGGTAAAACCAGCCGGTATGGAGATGAGGATGCTCCATAAAATAGCGCCCAACCACGTCATGCTGATTGCCAAGTCCGGCACTATGCGTTTGGTTAGAAGCTAGCAGCAAGCGAGGATTTTCCATGCCGCCCATCGCCAGCACAAACGTTTTAGCTTCAATGGCAAAATGGCATCCGGTAAAGTTTGTCGCTTGTACTCGGTTCACCACCTGCGGCGAAGACTCGGTGTGCAATTGCGTCACAGTGGCATGAAGCACAACTCGCGTATTGGCAGATTCAGCCAACGTCTTCCAGTAGGTTTTGAATTGATGAATCGGTCCACGCTGAAACAAGCCTGAGCGGAGTTGTCCCTGATCCAAAATCACATACTCATGCTCATCGGGAGTATGCCACTCGCGCGGGTTGTATTGGTAAGGACCCATGTTGCAGACAGTTTGAGCACGCTCGTAATACGGCTCCAGAGTGTCAAGACCAAAGGGCCAGCCGCTATCAGCGATCGCGCTGCGTTGCTCAAAGTCGATCGCGTCTAAGGGGCGACCTCTCCAACCACTTTCTAAATACCACCCGTGGCTGCTACCTGCGAAACCGCGCTCACGGGTATTCTGCCAGTAAGGATGCCCAACAACGTCTAATCGTTGCAGAGACTGCGCTTTTTCATCAGTCGCTTTTTCTTTGCCGCCGCTTTCGAGCAAAATGACATCCAGCGCAGATTTTTGAAGTTCAAGTGCTAAGGTAATACCTGCTGGTCCGGCTCCGATAATGCAAACATCAGCTTTTAATGTTGTCTCTGAGGACAACGTTCTTCCATCAATAAGCATAGGATTACAACCATTAAGTAAAATTAGGTTTGTTTAAGCCTTAAGGGTGATGGCATGACCTGTAAACTATGTATGACTTGATACAG
>JBBSHC010000838.1:0-1857 GCA_038253425.1 Leptolyngbyales cyanobacterium
CACAAGCACTACGTCAAACTTCTTCTTAGACTTTTTGTACTCCTGATACCACTTCCGAATCTGTTCAGACACTGCGATTGACCCGCCTACAATTCCTACGACCGTACCTATTACGGCTAACGTACCTTCCTTTGTCGGTGAGGAACCTGCTGCTACCTTCCAAGTTCCCTGTAACCCAGTGCTTTCAAACAGTTTCTCTGCGGCAATATCTGCCTCTTCACCTTCAAGAGAGAACTTTACTTCTGCCATGTGTCGATTGAGTAATTATGATTACACGCATACTACTCATTTTTTGCAGTAGCTGCCACTAAACTCCCATTACATTCAAATCTTTTATTAAAGGTAATGACAATATCCGATGGCTGCCTTGGTTAAGGTTGGTTTTACCCTACATCTATGGACTGAAGCCAACACAAGGCTTGCTCGTTGCCACAACTGAGATGATCCTGGGCTTCACTTAAACAGTCGTTATCCCTACACAAGCTGTCCTAACTCCTACAGAAGCGATCGTCACCTCCGCTGAAGCTATCCTTACCTCTGCACAAGTCATCGTTACCTCTACACGAGCTGTCGTTAGAAATGATGAAGCTATGGTCACTAACGTTAAAGCTGTCGTTACTAACGCTGAAGTTGCTGTAAAGTTTGCACGCGCGATCGCCCCCTCCAAAAACTTAGAAAAACCGAGTGGCAAACGGTTTCTCTCGCTTGCAAAGACTCAGACAACCACATCCGTACACTACTGCCGTGCAATCATCGGCTGACTCAAAAAACTTCATTGAGAAAATACGCCTTTTCTGTGCCGTTCCCTGAACCGAAAGCAGTGACGCATCAGCCATGCTGGTCTCATCCACCCTCATCAGGGCTTCGCTTTATGACCCGCAAAAAACGTACCTCTCAGATGCTCGAAAAAGCCGAACTCCGCTCCGCTGGCTTGAAAGCCGTCGATCCAACCCTAGACTTTGGCGACACTCGCAGCGTGGCTAACCTCACCACCCAGATCGAACAACTCCGCACTAAGATCGACGCTTACAACACCGCTCTCGCCATCATCGACTCCTCCAAAGCAGAAATTGCAGCCCTGGAGAAAAACCTGGGCGATCTAACTGACCAAATGTTGATTGGCGTTGCATTCAAATACGGCAAAAACAGCCCCGAATACGAAATGGCTGGCGGAGTCCGCAAGAGTGAGCGGATTCGCCGCAGCAGTGTCAGTCGTTTGAAAGCGGGAGCTGATGAGCTGTCTGTTACCAGTGCTAGTGCTAAAGCGGTTTAGTGTCCCCATGCAAGCAAGGGCGATCGCTGCCTCCTGAGCGCTTTAGATCAAGGGGCGCGATCGCCACACTCAGCAGCCATTATTCATTCAGTTTCTTTTGCATCAATTCCCTGGCAACTTCATAATCGCCGCCAATGAGATAGGCAAAGTGATAGTAACTGGCGAGGTAGAAATCACAGCCGAATTTTTGATAGCGATCGGCAACTGCCAGAAACCCGTAGCGTGCTGCCCATACGTCGTTGAAGTAAGACTCATGAAACGAATCGTGTAGAAACAGTGTGAGCGTGTGGTGCCCTTCACCCGGAACCAGACGGATTAGCTCAATATTGGGATGATGAGAACGAGGTATGGGCAACAGCACCTCAAAGCCATCAAATGTCAGAAAATCCGCCAGATCCGCTTCCGTTGCCTCATAGTAAGGCGAGGAATTTTCTGGTAAGATATAGGAGTTACGCATTGACAGAAGTGTGGAGATGTGGATTAAACATCAGCCAGCTCCGCTAAATGGTCTTGGATAAACGCTGAAATGAGTGGATTGAATAAGTTACGCTTCACTTCATACCAATTGAGAATGGTTCCTGCGG
>JBBSHC010000839.1:0-1854 GCA_038253425.1 Leptolyngbyales cyanobacterium
CTACAACTGGAGCAAACAAAGGATTCCTGATGATCTCTTTACCCAACACGACGACGGCATCCTTAACCGAAGCGATCCCCTTCACGCCAAAACAGTCCTTTCTCATTTTGCTCATCGACGACGATGTGCTAATTCGCACTCAACTCCGGCGCTTCCTAGAAAAAGAGAAATACCAGGTGATCGAAGCGGGTAATGGTCAAGAGGGACTGGATGCATACCAGAGGCTCCGTCCAGACTTGGTGTTGCTCGATGCTGTCATGCCAGAAATGGATGGGTTTGAATGCTGTGCCCAACTGCAAACTCTGCCCAACGCAGTCTACACGCCTGTCTTGATGATCACCGGGCTGAACGATCAGCAATCCGTTGACCGAGCCTTTGATGCAGGCGCGATCGATTACGTCACCAAACCGATTCACTGGTCAGTCTTACGCCAGCGTGTGAGCAGGCTGATTCAACAGTCCCAGCTTTGCCAGCAGCTAGAAGCGGCTAATCACATGCTCCAACGACTTGTGTTAGTCGATAGCCTGACCCAAATCGCGAACCGCCGCCATTTTGATGACTGTTTTCAGCAAGCATGGCGACGCTTGGCACGAGAACAGCTACCGTTGGCACTGATTTTGTGTGATGTCGATTTCTTTAAGCGCTACAACGACGCTTATGGTCATCAGGCAGGAGATGAATACTTGCGACAGATTGCGCAAGCTCTGAAGGTTCCTGGCAAGCGTCCAGCAGATCTGGTGGCTCGTTATGGCGGCGAAGAGTTTGTGGTGCTTCTACCCAATACAGATAGGGGAGGAGCGATCCATATTGCTGAACAGATTCAGGCACAAGTGGCAACCTTAAGGCTTGCTCATGACCCTTCCCCAAAGAACCCTTCCATTACATTAAGCTTCGGCGTTGCTAGCATGATCCCTGACCTCACAGCGAGTGGCTCAACCTTGATTAGGGCGGCTGATGAAGCTCTTTACAGGGCGAAAGCAGCCGGACGTGATCAAATTAAGAGTTTTGGAGAAAGTGTCAGAATTAAGACTTAAAAAAGTCTAAAAACAAGGCTGTATTGGCAAGAAAAGGAATGCTTTCTGAATCACTTCGATTAAGCCGATTGGAACATGACTTCTAACGCCTGTACTCGCTCAACGAACACACTTCTTCGCATAGATAGAGACCCGAATTCTGCCATTTGTGAACGGAGCCGCAAATACTGTCGCACTTCCTCAAATGCTGCACAGAATCGTTTTGCCGACCCAAACGCCCCAAAGCTTAGCATTGGATAATAACGGTGCTTGATCCCGCGATGATCTTGCTCAATCGGATTATCCAAACAACTCCCCGGTTCATGGATGACCGCTTCACCCAGAACCTCTAAAATGGCGCGGGGGTAGGATGCCAATCCATCTGTCACCACTCGATTCGGCGGCATTTGTGCCACCCCTAATGCTTGCTCGAAAAACGCTTTGCCGATTCCATATCTCGCTTTTCCCGCAGCCGCGAGTCCACTAAATTGCCGTCTCCATCCATTGCCCGATACAGATAGCACCCCCTGCCTTTGACGCGGATGTAAGTTTCATCGACGTGCCCGTTCCTCCCCATCGTGCCCGTGCGCTTTGTCCGCAGTTGTTCAGCGACCAAGGGCGCAAATCGCTCTTCTCAATGCCGCACCGTTTCAGGCGTGAACTCAAATCCGCGCAGCAGAAAGAATTCCGCGACATCCCGCAAACTCATCTTGTAGCGCAACCGACCCATCAACACCTGAAATACGATATCGGTTGGCACGTCTAGAGAGTTGAACCGCGTGCCGGTACGTTCATTGAAGCTGGGTAGACACTCTCGACACCAGAAGGTCTGATAGCTGAG
>JBBSHC010000840.1:0-1854 GCA_038253425.1 Leptolyngbyales cyanobacterium
AGTAGCCGCCGATCGCTTTCCCACGTTGACCCGTGCTATTCAGGTCGCTGGCGGTATCAAACCACTGGCAGACATTCGCAAGATTCAAATTCGCCGTTTAACAAGGGTTGGTACAACGCAAACGATTGACGTTGATCTGCTCAAGCTTTTGCAGGGTGGCGATTTGCTGCAAGATGCCATTCTACAGGCAGGTGATACGATCGCCATTCCCACCGCTACGAGCTTAAGCGCAGCCGAAGCCACCCAAATTGCCAGCGCTAGCTTTTCTCCCGATTCCATTCGGGTCAATGTGGTTGGAGAAGTAAGGCAACCAGGAACAGTACAGATTCCACCTAACACACCGCTCAATCAGGCACTGTTAGCCGCGGGAGGGTTTGATAATCGTCGTGCGAAAAAGAGTTCTGTAGACCTCATTCATCTGAATCCTGACGGCACCGTGACTCGCCGTAAAGTGTCGGTAGATCTTTCTAAAGGTATTAATGACCAAACCAACCCCATCATGCAGAACAACGACATTATTGTGGTTGGTCGCTCTGGCTTAACGAGCTTTACTGATACCCTGGGCACAATCCTTAGCCCACTGTTTTCAGCCTCCAGCTTCTTGAGAATTTTCGGACTGCCTTAGTTAAAACTATTTACCTGTCAAGGCGACCTTCCTGGAAGGAACGCTTGGTTAAATCGTCGTACCGATGCAACTCCATAGCGAGTTTAGATCTGAACTGAGAAGGTAAATGGTGCTGAATGGAAACTGAACACTCTCGACAACCCCTTGCTAAACGTCAGGCTAAGCCACTTTTGCCATCTTTATTAGTTGAAGGGTCAGCCTATGAAACTCCAGAGGATACCTTTGATCTAGGTCAGCCTCTGGCTATCTTACGGCGGCGCATAAAGATTGTGGCTGGAGTTGCGATCGCGCTAGCCATCGTTTTGGTGCCGATCGCTCTGCTCTTTGGCAATCGTAAGCCACCCCAGTACGCTGGCTCCTTTCAGCTTTTAGTCGAGCCTGTCACCGCCGAAGACCAGTATCAGCGCTTGATTCTGTCGTCTCAACAACGTCCAGGAGAATCAACGAGTTTACAGTCTGCGCCTAGCGGGTTAGATTACGATACGCAAATTCAAATCTTGCAGAGTCCGAAGCTGATTCAGCCTGTGCTCAAGCAGATACAGACAAAGTATCCAGACGTGACTTATGATCGGTTAATCGCTAATCTGACCATTGAGCGGGTTTTACCTAGCAAGAAAAGTAAGTCAACTACAGCTACCAAGCTATTACAGATCGTTTATCAAGATGGCGATCCTGCGGTTGCTGAGTTTACACTGAAACAACTGGCGGATGGTTATCTCAAGTACAGCCTTCAAGAGCGACAAAGCAACATCAATCAAGGTGTCAAATTCATTGACGCGCAGTTGCCTAAATTGCGGCAGCGGGTGAACGAGTTACAGGGGCAGCTTCAGGAATTTCGGCAGCGATATACGATTATTGACCCAGATAATCAAGGGCAAGCTGCCGCCACTCAATCAGGAAATCTCGATCAGCAGAATATTGATACGGAAACAAAGCTAGCGGAAGCGCGATCGCGCTATTCCACCTTGCAGCGGCAATCTGCTAAAGCAAATGACATGCTTGTTTTGGCGGAGGCTCCACAGTACGGAGCGCTACTGAGCAAGTATGAAGAGGTGCAAAGCCAAATTGCCTTGGAGTCGGCTCGTTCAAGAGAGGGCAATCCCACACTTCAAGCACTACGGGAGCGTCAGCAAAATTTGCAAGCCCTTCTGCGGCAGGAAGCTCAACGGGTGCTAGGAAAAGCCGTTGATGATGTCGAAATTTTAGAATCTCGTAATCAGGCGATTTTG
>JBBSHC010000841.1:0-1852 GCA_038253425.1 Leptolyngbyales cyanobacterium
CAGCTTTGGACGTATCGGCACCTGTACTGCCGCCACCGATATTTAAGTTTGTAAAGGTGCTAATGAGACCCGTGACCGTGCCGAGCAAGCCTAAAAGTGGGGCAAGTGCGACTACCGTTTCGAGCAATTTGTCGCCTTTTCGCATCTGCACAAATTCTTGATCACCAGCGGCTTCCATCGCCAAGCGAAAGGTTTCGGGAGTGGGGTGCTTTAACTTCAGGGGTGCCAGTAAAAAACGACCAATGGGTAACGCCTGAAAACGTAAAGCGATCGCATGGGCATCGTCCAGGCTGTAGCGGGCGGCGTCTAGCACATCATGAGCAATACGATCTTCACCGCGCAGTAGCTGCAACCAAAACCAGGTGCGCTCTAGCGTACAAGCGACGGTCACAACAGACAGTCCCGCCATTGGAATCATGACCGGACCACCTTTGGACAATAAATCAAATAATGTCGCCATATTGCACGCTTCGGAGAGACTACGACGACTGGTCTTCAAGTCAAATCCAGCCATCCCCGTTAGAATAGCGGACTTCCAGAGCGAGCCTGGTTAACGAATGGTAAGCGAACCACTAAGGCAGTGTTAAGTTAAGTATTCACGAAGGTTAGTGAGTTGCCTGAGCAACGTCTCCAGACCGGGAGGGCGACAAATTCTGGAAAATAATCTGGTCGGCTACTTTTTCGGAGGGTGGCTTGTCTGCCACTTTATCCTGCGGCTCATCCTCTCTTCGACGCGCCAGGGTTTGCTGCTCATAGACATCAAGTGCTCGTGCGATCGCCGTCTGTCGCCGATTCTGATCATGACTAATGCTGCCCTCTACATTGCCCAAACCGGGAGCATTCCAGCGGTTTAAGCGCGGATCCCAATAGGCCTGTGTACGTGCCCATAGCACCGCATCCGAGCCTGTAAGACCGCTATCGTGTGCTTGTTTGAGCCGTTCGACATAGCCGGGATTATCCAGCGCAGCGAGAGGAGCCTGATTTGCCAGGTCGATCGCATTTAGTTCTTCCTCCAAAGACAGATTAATACCTTGCGTTTGGGCTTTTTGCCGAATGACATCTGCCTGTCCCTGTAAGCGCCGGAGTTGCTTCTCATCCGCTTCTTCGGGAGACTTAGCTTCATGCTGGTACGAAAAACTGCCTAAATTCCAGACCCTATTACCCGGATCAACGTGCCCATAATACGCAGGAGTTTTGCTGCCGTTAGGCGTGCGAGTGCCTTCTGCATGTCCCACCGTACGGGCAACAAGAGAGTCTGAACCGCCAGTAAAGAGGTCGGCTTGAGCGGCACTAGCAGGACGAGACGGGGCAGGTGACAGAGCAGGGGAAGCAGGGGGAGGCGGCTGTGGAGCGGGAGGAGCGAAGCTGAGAACGGTTGCAGCAGGAGCAGAGGAGGAGGGGGGAGCAGAGGAGGCAACGGTAAAGTCGATCGCGCCGTTCTCGTTAGCACGGGCAGCTTGAGCAGTGGTGATGAGGGTGAATAGGCTAAGGGCAAGCAGGGAAGGAGATTTCATGGGTGAGGCGGACAAAAGTAAGAGGTGAAGAGCAGAGGCGAGGAAAAGTTAGGGGAGGCGACTGACTATGATTTTTTCAGGGTACGCTCCAGAATAGCTTTAGCAGGTTCGACGATCGCCCAGGTGCCGTTGGGCTGCTTTCGCAACGCGGCAAACTGAAGCAGGTTCCCCTTGCCGATCGTGTCGCCCTGACTTACAGAACCCAAACGCGGCTCGTTCAAACCACATAGACGAAACAGATAAGCAGGTACATCAGGGCTAGAAAAGATCAGGCACTTACGCTTGTCAAACTGTGTCCGACCATCAAAAGGTGCGTAGACAGATTTGCCATTCAGGTC
>JBBSHC010000842.1:0-1849 GCA_038253425.1 Leptolyngbyales cyanobacterium
AAATCAGCTTCATTAATGAGGTCGCTAATATCTGCGATCGCGTAGGGGCTGATGTTGTCGAGGTCGCAAAAGGCATTGGCTTAGACTCGCGGGTCGGTAATAAGTTTCTGCAAGCGGGCATTGGCTGGGGTGGCTCCTGCTTCCCCAAAGACGTTGCAGCGTTGATCCATACCGCTGATGACTACGGCTACGAAGCACAACTGCTCAAAGCGGCGGTTGAGGTTAACCAGCGACAACGGATCATCACCATTGAAAAGCTTCAGCAAGTCCTAAAAATCCTCAAGGGCAAAACCGTTGGTTTGTTGGGTCTCACTTTTAAGCCTGACACCGACGATCTGCGCGATGCTCCAGCCCTTAACATCATCGAACAACTGGCTCGTCTGGGCACCAAAGTAAAGGCATACGACCCGATCGTATCTCAAACTGGAATGCGGCATGGGCTGTCAGATGTGCTGGTAGAAACCGATCCAGAGCGGCTGGCAGATGGCTGCGATGCTTTGGTGCTGGTGACAGACTGGCAACAATTCCGGCAGCTTGACTACGCAAAAATGGCAACGTTAATGCACGTGCCTGTCATGATCGATGGTCGCAATTTCCTCGATCGCAAAGCGCTGGAAAAAGCAGGCTTCCGCTATGTTGGCGTTGGCAGAGGGTAAAGGCAGTTTTGGGTAATGGGTGTTGAGTGACGAGTTGCGCGTTCCCAACTTGAAATTCAACACTCAAAAATTCAACACTCAAACTTACAAACTGACTCCTATGGAGCGGGTCTCTGGGCTGCGATCGCCAGCTTTATGCCTGGAATCAACCGTAGTTGATCCATCACGGCAATCACCTGACCGTGACTCACCCGCTCGTCTGCGTTGATCACAACCAGCGCATTAGGGCTGGTGCCCATTAAGGTACGCACTCGCGTTTGTAGATCGCCCAGTTGGGCGGGTTGACGGTTGAGCGCAAGCTGCCCCTGCTGGTTCATTGTCACTACAATCTGGCTTTGCGTCTGCATTTGCGCCGTCACCGCTTTGGGAAGGTTAACGGGCAACCCTGCCGATCTCGTGAGCGACAGTGTAGAAACAATGAAGAACGTCAGCAGGGCAAAGAGCACATCGATCATCGGCACAATCGTAATCTGCGATGGATTGTCGGGTTCTTCAGGAAGACGCATAACAACGGGTAAATAGAATGATGAGGGCTCTTCTAGCGTTAGGTGAGTGAAAGATCGCAACGCAGGCTACTAGCCTAGCCTGGAAGTAAGCGAACGTGACAAAGTAAGGGCTAATCGCCATCAACGGCACCCGTCCGACTGTTGAAAGACTTGGGTGGGATGGCTTGGTTGGCTTTATGCCTGGCTGATTGCCCGTTCTCGATAAAGCTGCACAATACGATCGACGACTTCAGCAATACTCAGATTGTCTGTTTGGATTTCGATCGCATCCTCTGCCTGACGCAACGGAGCCAGCGCACGAGTGCTATCTTTGCGATCGCGTTCAAAAATTGCTTGTTCTAAAGCATCCAGATCGATCGCGACTTCGCCCTGTTTTTTTAGATCGTGCTGTCGTCGTCGTGCCCGTTCCTGCACCGAAGCCGTTAAGAAAAGCTTGAGTTCAGCATCCGGAAAGACATAGGTGCCGATATCGCGACCGTCTAGCACCACACCACCATCCCTGGCATACCGTCGTTGCTGGCGCACCAATGATTCACGAACGGCAGCTTGAGCGGCGATCGCAGAAACCTTTGATGTCACCTCCAGACTACGAATTGCCTCTGTCACATCCTGTCCATTGATTGAAACGCTGATGGGTGTGACTTGCTGTTCCGTAGAGGTTGATTGACCGCTGATAGTAATCTCACA
>JBBSHC010000843.1:0-1836 GCA_038253425.1 Leptolyngbyales cyanobacterium
AAGCCACAGTCCGATGAGCAAAAAGCTGATCGCTGACTGCCAACTGCTGACCGCTCACCCAACGGCTGTAAGACAGCCTCTTAAACCTACAGCGATCAATGTTGGCAGAAAGCATCTCAAGTCTACTGCCTGGGGTGAAGGGGCAACGCCACTGTAAAAGTTGTGCCCTGATCGATTTCACTACACACATGAATCTGACCTTGATGTAAGTCCACACACTTTTTGACAATAGCAAGCCCTAGCCCAGTGCCCTGAATCTTGCCAACGTTGCCGCAGCGGTAGAAGGTTTCAAATAAATGGCTTTGATCTTTTTGAGGGATGCCAATGCCGTCATCGCGCACTGCAAAAATCGCTTTTTTCTCCTTACAACGTAGGCTGAACTGAATCTCACCACCGTGGGGCGAGTATTTGAGAGCGTTAGACAGTAAATTGGTTAAAATGTGTCTTAGTAAGGCGGCATCCATGACTGCCTCAGTGCAATCACCTTGTAGCGCAAAAATAATAGTATGTCGATCGCTATTGCTAAACTGTAAGTCTTCCGTTAATTCCGTACAAAATTCGTTTAAATTGATGGCTTCTGGTTTATACCGCAGACCAGACTCTGTACTGCCCAACAGCAACACTTCATCCAGCAGTTGAGTGATGCGGTGAATGGCGGTTTTAATGCGGTCAAAGTATTGGTTCCGCTTCTCTTCGGTCAATTCGCGGCTAAAGTTCTGAAGCAGCTCTACAGACGTGCGAATCGTGGTCATTGGGGTGCGAAACTCATGCGACGCCATCGAGATGAAGCTCGACTTCAATAAGTTGAGTTCCTGCTCCTGCTCCAAGGCTTTGAGCATACTTTGCTCACTGTTCTTCAGCCGTTTCAAAATTTGACCGCGTTCAATCGCGTAACGAATCGTTCGCACTAATAACGGCAGCGTAATTTGTCCCTTGACTAAATAATCTTGTGCGCCACTTGCCATCGCTTGCAGCGCCAGCTCTTCATCATCCATCATAGTGAGCACAATGACAGGAAGATGAGGCACACTGGCGCAGAAATCTACTAACGTCTCAAAGCCATCGGAGTCTGGCAGGCGCAAATCTAGCAAAACAATGTCGAATGCAGCTTTTTCGCAAGCCTCGATCGCGTCATTTAAGCGTTCGACGTGCATCAACTGCCACTTTTCCCTTGTTGAACGCAGAAAGAACTGACGTAATAAGTTGGCATCAGTTGGGCTATCTTCCACCAAAAGGACGTGTGTTGGTGCTTCGTTCATAGGTCTGATTCATATGGACTGATGCAAGCTGCTGAAAAACCTGACCCATCATAAGGACACAGCTCTACCATGCCCTTACAAGATGTAAGTTGCATCCGTAAATTTGCTGTCATCTGTATTCCTTCCTGGAGGCGTGTTTGCGCTTATTCGGGCGGTAGCCTTACAGCCGCCAGCCAAAAGTCACTAATGAGCTGTACGACCTGGATAAATTGCCGCACATCAAAGGGTTTGGTTACGTAGCAGTTGGCATGGAGGTTGTAAGACCGAAGCACGTCTTCTTCACTGGCTGAGGTTGTGAGAATAACAACTGGAATCCGTTTGAGGTCGGAATCTGCCTTGATTTCTGCCAGGATTTCGCGACCATCCATTCCAGGCAGGTTTAGATCTAGCACAATGAGGTCTGGATGCACAGCGTTGACGTACTCGCCCTGTCGACGCAGATAGTCCATTGCGGCTTCACCATCGTCAATCCAGTGCAAACTGTTAGTGATTTTAGCCTGCTCAAAGCTGCGAATGGTGAGATTGGCATCGCTTGGCGAGTCTTCAATCAGCAGGATCTCGATCGAGTTGAGTGTCT
>JBBSHC010000844.1:0-1835 GCA_038253425.1 Leptolyngbyales cyanobacterium
ATCTAGGAGAAGTCCGTGCGATTGAACTGCAAGTTGTAGGTGCTCAACTTCAGGCAGAAAACATCACAACGCTGGCAGACTACCGCCAAAAAGGACCCAAAGAAAAGCTAGTGGCGCGATCGCTGGAAAATGTGATCGAAGATTGCGGCACTGCCAATGAAGCCGCTGCTCGTACAGTACTCTTTCTGCTGACAAACGAGAATGGCACTCGTCCCCTCAAAAGCCGCGAAGACCTGGAAACCGATTTGGTCGATTTAGGACTAACGGCTGATATTAATAAACTGGATCTCGTCCTGGATGTGCTGGTTGGCTCCGGTCTGCTGTTTTTAGTACCCGAAAACCCCGACGATCGCTATCAACTGGTACACGATTATCTGGTCAGCTTTATTCGTCAGCAGCAAGCTGAGTTAATTGCCGCGTTGGAGCAAGAGCGCGAGCAAGACCAGAAGCAAGACAGTGCAGCTTTTAGACCAGCCGCGATCGCTCCGAACGGCTATCTAGGATTGCCCTCACCGGATCAACTTTTGAAGCCCCATCAAGCGAGTGCGATCGTAGCCCCTCTAAAACTGGCGCTTATCGTCTTTCTTGCAGCGCTCATTGTCGCCATTCTCACCTTAGACCTGAACCCGGCTCCTTGAAACGCTCCAAACCCTCTAATCGTGCTGCCATCCTTCAACAGGGTCGTCTAATCGAAGTCCGACTGCTGGCTTCTGGCTTCTGGCTCCTGACTCCTAACTTAACTTCTCAACTGGATTGTCTCAGGTCTTTAAGCGTTTGAGAGCTTAAATCTCGTACGAAGGCTTTGAAATCTGCATCGCTTTTGCCAATTCAGCCGCCACTTGAGGTCGAGAGAACTCTGGTGGTGGTAGTTCACCTTTACGGAGGAGTTCTCGCACTTTGGTGCCGGATAGATGAATGCGCTCGTCTCGTGTACTGGGGCTAGTCTTTGTGGTTGCCATTGACTGCGTTCGCAGGCAGTAGAACGCATGTTCAAATTTTATTGGCGTAATACCCAGTTCTCCCGGCTCAAATTCGTCGAAAATATGTTGAGCGTCGTAGGTGCCGTAGTAGTCGCCAACCCCAGCGTGATCCCGTCCGACGATGAAGTGAGTACAGCCGTAGTTGCGACGCACCAGCGCATGAAAGATTGCTTCACGCGGTCCGGCATAGCGCATGGCAGCAGGGTTGATGGCTAAGATAACCCGGTCTCTGGGGAAGTAGTGCTCCAGCATGATCTCGTAGCACCGCATCCGCACATCCGCCGGAATGTCGTCTTCTTTGGTAGCACCAACTAAGGGGTGCAGAAAGAGCCCGTCCACTGTCTCTAACGCACACTTGATGATGTATTCGTGGGCACGGTGAATGGGGTTGCGCGTTTGGAAGCCCACGATCGTTTTCCAGCCTTTGCCGCGAAACAGCGATCGTGATTCGAGCGGGTCAATTTGATATGTGGGAAATAAATTATGAGGATTACGCTCCAGCAGCCAAACTGAACCTGCCAGGTTGATGCTACCTTGCTTGTAGACCACCGCAACACCTGGATGCTTTTCTTCGTTAGTGCGGTAGACCAAAAGCGCTTCGTGTCGCTTGTCGTAGTGGTACTTTTGCGTGAGTTGCAAGACACCAACAAAGACACCGTAAGGATTATCTAAGCGGATCAGGCTACCTTCTTTCAGCGGTGCCGCAACCTCTTCCGTTACAGGTAAGGTAATCGGAATCGACCAGGGCAATCCGTTTGCCAGGTGCATGTCGTTTACTACACCGTTGTAGTCAGCTTCTTCCATAAAGCCTGTCAGTGGACTAAACCCACCGATCGCAATCATCTCCAGATCCGA
>JBBSHC010000845.1:0-1818 GCA_038253425.1 Leptolyngbyales cyanobacterium
GGTGGCTTTTGCACGATCGGTGCCGTCTGGTGACGCTGCTGGGTATGGGTGGCATGGGCAAAACCACGCTGTCGGTGAAACTGGCAGAACTGGTGCAGGGTGAGTTTGAGTACGTCATCTGGAAGTCGTTACGGGATGCGCCGCCGCTGGGTGAATTAGTGACGACGCTGATTCGGTTTCTTGCGCAAGACAATACCACCCTGCCGGAAAGCGTGGGCGGCAAACTTTCGCGTTTGGTGGAATGCCTGCGTCAGTCACGCTGCCTGCTCATACTTGACAACTTTGAAACCTTGCTGCAAAGCGGTAAACGTGCGGGTACCTATGCTCAGGGTTGTAGCGACTATGGTGAATTTCTCCGGTGCGTGGGTGAAATTGCCCATCAAAGCTGCGTGGTGCTGACCAGTCGAGAGAAGCCCCAAGAAGTCGGCATACTGGAGGGCGATCAGTTACCTGTACGAACGTTGCCCTTGCCCGGGCTGGATGCGATCGCAGGACACGCTCTTTTAACCGTTAAAGGGTTAACTGGTGCAGCCGTTGACACCGATCGGTTGGTTGCTCACTATCGAGGCAATCCCTTAGCGCTGAAAATTGCGGCGACCTCAATTCGTGACCTGTTTGAAGGCGACATTACCCGGTTTCTCGATCAGGGAACATTCACCTTCAATGGCATGAGCTATCTTCTGGAGCAACAGTTCGATCGCCTGTCGAAGCTGGAAAAAGCGATCATGTACTGGCTTGCAACCAACCGCGAACCGACTTCGCCCGCAGAACTACAGGCAGACATTGTGCCAGCCCTACCGCAACCCAAACTGATGAAAGTGCTGGAATCATTACGCTGGCGTAGTCTCATTGATACGGCAAAAGCAACGTCGGCAGCGGACGATGCCATTGGTTTTACCCAGCAGCCTGTGGTCATGGAATACGTGACCGAGCATCTGATCGATCAGATGAGCAGCGAGATCGTCGCAACGGCTCCTGACCTGTTGATGAGCCATGCGCTGATCAAAACGCAGGCAAAAGACTACATTCGAGAAAGTCAAATGCGCGTGATTTTAGACCCTGTAATCGCGCGATCGCTAGCAGTATTAGGCTCTCCCAAACAGCTAGAGAACAACCTTAATCGGCTTTTACCCCTTCTGCGAACAGCGCCGCTCCACACTACAGGCTATGGCGGGGGCAATTTGTTGAATCTATTTCGTCAGCTCGAAACAGACCTGGCGGGTTATGACTTCTCTCAGCTCAACATTTGTCAGGCGTACCTGCAAGATGCCAACGTGCATCACGTCAACTTTGCTCACGCCACCTTCAATAACTGTGCCTTTGCCTCTACTTTTGGCGGTGTGACGGCTGTTGCTTTTAGCGCTGATGGACAGCAGTTAGCCACTAGCGATACAAATGGCGCTATCCAGGTTTGGAGCACGGCAAACGGTCAGCAGCTTGTTGCCTGTGATGGGCACAACAGTTGGGTTTGGGGCGTTACCTTCAGTTCGCAGCACACCCTTTTAGCCAGTTGTGGTCAAGACCATACGGTGCGGCTGTGGCAGCCTACAACCGGAGAGTGTCTGCAAACCTTGCAGGGGCATACCAGCATCGTCACCGCTGTCTCGTTTAGTCCGGATGCCCGCCTCCTTGCCAGCAGCAGCGAAGATCAAACGATCAAAATCTGGCAAGTAGTGACGGGAGACTGTTTACAGACGCTGACAGGGCATAATGCCTGCGTTTGGGATGTGGCATTTCACCCTGACGGGCAGACTGTGATGACAGGCGGGGAGGATAACGTTATCCGAGTATGGGATCTAGCGACTGGGCAATGTGTAA
>JBBSHC010000846.1:0-1807 GCA_038253425.1 Leptolyngbyales cyanobacterium
ACACTGGGCAAAAAGTGAGGAATAAGGGCGATACTGCCGATCAGCAAAACGCTGCACGTTCATAGCTGCAATCTAGAGCCGTTCGCCTCACACTTCACTTTAAGGTAAAACGGTGGACAACCGCGATCGCACGCCATTGGGCAGATCAGACTCGATATTGGGACCCCGATCGAGGACTTCAATATCCCACTGCCCACGTACACCCGTCTCAAAGGTGACATAGCGCCCATCGGGACTAATGCTGGGGTTACGGAACCAGCCTCGGTAGCCCGCCGTTAATACTTGTGGTTGTTGCAAGGCACGGTCATACAGAAAAATTTCGGGTCTGACACTATCGCTTGCCATATAAACGATGTAGCGCCCTGTGTAGCTTAGGCTGGGCGATTCCGCGATCGCATTTGGTTGTGTAAGTCGCGGTAAATTGACCAACTGCCGCTGTTTCAAGTCGTACAGCGAAAGACCCCGCCTGCCGTTGCGATTGGAGACAAACGCAAGAAAATGTCCATCACCGCTGAGGGCTGGCTGCTCATCGTTATAACGGCTATCTAACGTAGCGGAGAAATTTTCAGGAATGACGCTTTCCTGGCTACAAGCGGTAGTCAAACTTAGCAAGCCAAAGCAAAAGCCAAGGCTCAGCCTGTACCAGCAATGATGAGTTAAAACACGTTGGCGTACTGTGTTGGCAGCCCAAAATAAATCCAAGCGAACCGATGCGTCTATGCCCAAAGCGATTGAAAGCCTTTAGTAGTCGCCCCAGTTATCTTCTTCGTCCGTATCAATGGGTCGATAATCGACGTATTCCGAAGACGGTACATCTCTAGATTCAGGACGACGATCGCGGGGTGGCGCAATTTCATCAGACGAAGGACGGGGGCGTCTCGATCGCGAAGCGGATGTTGGAGTTTGATTGCCTGAGCGGGATGGCGTGGTGCCCCGGCTGCGGCTGGGCCTATCATCCCACAGGTCAGTTTCTTCGCGGCTACCTGAAGCTTCGACTGAACCATCGGTTGGGCGTGGACGCCGCTTACGAGCGCGATCGCCAGATCCTGTACCCAGTCTTGCTTCAGACGTTCGGCTAGACGGGCGACGACGCGATTCTTCTTCGTATTCATCCCGCTCCGAACGAACATCCCTTGTGCCTCGAATCCGGCGGGCAGCGGGTCGCTCCTCATAAGGATTTAGTTCTTCTAAGTCAGCGCGATAAACACGGCTCACCGGGCGATCGTCGTCCACGATCGGCGTGTTGCGTTTTGCCTGCTCTGTTGCAGCACCACGGAGACGAACGCTTTCGTAGGCAAAGAAAATTGCTGACCCTGCCAGTAAAAACTGGTTGAACTGCAAAATTGGATCCAGCCGCCATCCCTGAAAGAAAAGGATACCGCCACAGAGGAGCGCGATCGCGGCAAAGAAAATGTCATGATCACGAGCAATTTTGGGACGCAGCGATCGCAGCGCGTAAAGACCTGCACCCGCTAACGCCAGTGCAATCCCCACGAAACTCGCCCAATTCAGTGAGGCGTTTACCATCGCATCCCTCTCCTAAGTACATCCTATGTTAACGACTGCTACCCGAAATCTCCAACAAACCTGACCGAAAAAGATACCTGATCCAGAATACTCCCTCAGTAAAACGAACGGCAAAGTCGCTGGATAGGTTTTGCCACTACGCCTTACTGTTTGTAGCTCAGATCTCTTTTTCTACGCTAACAACCCCATTGAATGCAAGTAGCGATCACGAGACGCGATCGGCGCTTTTGCCCAGCGTCGTTGCCGCTTGAAACTCAAAAACCTTGGGAGCAACTTCAGA
>JBBSHC010000847.1:0-1796 GCA_038253425.1 Leptolyngbyales cyanobacterium
GCTAAAGGAGGAAGGCTAAAGGAGGAAGGCTAAAAGTTTTGAGTTGAGGAGTTTGTTGGCTTAAAAACCTTGGGCATGGCTTCGCCAGGGTGATGAGCCTTGAGCTATGACTCGGCACTACCGCCTGCCCCTCTGCTTCCCCTGCCCGTCTGCTTCCCCTGCCCGTCTGCTTTTTTACCCACCGATCGTCGATCGCAGGCTGTCGCCAAAATTCGGATGAAAGGCTGGGGTTAGGGAAGCTATTATCAACGAATATGATCCGACTATTCAATTCTGCATTGCTCTAGAGCACCTTGTGACTTTGTTTACTCCTTCCTACTTGTTGGCAGCTTCAGAATTTGGTCCCCTTTTGGGCGATGTTCGAGTTGATCTGGTAGCAATAGTAGCTATGGTGCTGTTGTCTGCCTTCTTTTCGGGGTCTGAAACGACGATTACAGCGCTCGACCCGCTGAAGCTGAAGTCAATGATCAAAGAGCAGGGTGACCCTAGCCGTCTTTTTACGCTGGTGCTCAACAATCGGCGGCAGTTTATCACCACTCTGTTAGTTGGCAATACACTGGTCAACAACTTTTCTGCCATTTTGACGAGTAACTTGTTTAGCCTCTGGTTGGGCAATAAATCGATCGGCATTGCGACGTTTGTCATCACCTTTTTAACGTTGACGTTCGGCGAGATTGTGCCGAAATCGCTGGCGATCAATAATGTGATGCCGATCTTTACGCTGGTTGTGCGCCCCATCTACTGGCTCTCGAAGCTACTGTCGCTGTTTGGCATCATCTGGCTGTTTGAGACCATTACTCAGTCTGCCATTCGCACGTTTCAGGGTGATGTAGTGCAGCAGGGCGAATCGCTTCAGGATCTGGAGTTGATGATTGAGATTTTGGGTGGCAAGGGACAGCTTGATTTAGATCAGCATCAGATGTTGAACAAGGCATTGATGCTCGATCGCCTCAGTGTAAGGGAGGTGGTCAAGCCCCGGATTGAAATGCGGACGATCTCGTATGAATCGACGCTGCAAGACTTGGTGGCGCTCTGTCTGGAAACTGGTTATTCCCGCATTCCAGTGCAGGAAGAGTCAAAGGATGAGATTGTTGGCATTGTGAATCTCAAACGGGCACTGCAACAACTGAACCAGCTTCGTCAGGAGGGGCAAAGTAACGCGCCCGTGACGCAAGTGATGGATCCGCCGTTTTATGTGCCGGATACGAAACGTGTTGCCGATATGCTCAAGGAAATGCTGCAACAGCGCCTGCACATTGCGATCGTGGTCGATGAGTACGGCGGTACAGTCGGTCTGGTAACGCTGGAGGACATTTTGGAGGAACTCGTAGGCGAGATCTACGATGAGAGCGATTTTCCCAGTCGTGCCATCCTTGCTAGAGGAGCGGCTGTCGCCAATCGAGAGCGCCTTAGCCGTGGGGTTCGCTAGCGCGGTTTTTTTGACGACGAGTGGCATTGGCACGATCGCGCGCGATCCACTCTGCATCACTCAATGGGACGGCTGTTTGCAAACGAGCGATCGCCCAGGCGTTGTAGTCCGGGTTTACATCGCAGCCGAGCCAACTTCTACCCAACTGTTCGGCAACAACTAAGGTGGTGCCAGAGCCAGAGAAGGGATCGACCACAACATCCCCGCGATCGGAGGCAGCAAACATGAGCTTGCGGATCAGTTCTTCCGGCTTTTGCGTCGGATGTTTCGTCTTCTCGCGCATTCCATTGCAGGTAGTCGGAATTTCCAGCACATCTTTCGGCTTCGCGCCCTGCGGGTGAGGCGTCCACTGATCACGCGGCTTGCC
>JBBSHC010000848.1:0-1793 GCA_038253425.1 Leptolyngbyales cyanobacterium
CCCCAGCCAGGGGTTCCACCCCTGCACCCCGTCCTAACCAGAATGGCTATGGCTATAACCGCGCGAGGCAATTTAAGTTTAAGAACCTCGAGCCTAAGAGCTTCAAGCGGACACAATTTTGACGTGGCTCTCCGCTGTTCGCTGACGGTCGATCGCTATATTTACAACCTTATTTCTTTACAGCTTCTTAGAAACGGAGTTCTACTGTGCGTTACTGCTGTCACTAAACGGGCAGCCAAACCGAGAATGTGCTGCCGTTTCCCACCGTTGAGCGGCAGGAAACTCGTCCGCCATGTAGTTCTGCTAGTTGTTTAACGAGCGACAATCCCAGTCCCGACCCTTCATACTGGCGATCATCCGCAGTATCAAGTTGCTGAAACGATTGAAAGAGCAAGTGCTGCTTCTCTGGTGCAATGCCAGTGCCTGTGTCACTGACTTCTAAGACAAGAAAGGGCGCGTCAGAGGCAATGGGCACCAGCGCCGAGTCTAATGATGTTGGTGGAAGGGTTTCTGCTGCCAACTCCAGACCGGATGCTACACGGCTACTAATGGTGATTGAGCCGCCTTCAGGTGTAAACTTCACTGCATTAGACAGGTAGTTCAGCAAGATTTGTACTACGCGCTGTTTATCTACCACTATGGATTTAACAGCAAGCGATGAACTTATAGAAATAATTTGCCGTTTTGCGATCGCGCCCACTTCCACCATTTCGATCGCGCTTTGACACATTTGAGCGACATCAGCCACTGCTTTATTAAGTTCCTGCTTCCCCGCTTCAATTTTGGCAAGGTCAAGCAAATCATTAATCAGCTTGAGCAAATGATCACCACTGCTGTGAATAAGGGAAAGATACTGCGCCTGCTTACTATTAAGAGCACCAAAATGCTCTTGCAGCAGCACCGTTGACAGACCCAGCACCGACGTCAGGGGCGTCCGCAGTTCGTGAGACATATTGGCAATAAAGTTTGACTTGAAGCGATTGAGTTCTTGCTCTTTTGCTAGGGATTTTTGCATCTCCTCTTCAGTCTGTTTCCGCTGGATAAACAAGCCAAGCTCGGTGGAAGCTGCAATCAGGTCAATCAGCCGCCGATCTTCCTGCCGAGCCTCGAACATGTAGAAGATGAGGATGGCAATGACATCATTGTTAGCCAGCAGTGGGATGCCTAAAGTCGCTTTTAGCCCTACCTGCATGGCTGCTTCAGCCCGAAGATAGGTCGTTAGTTCTAAAGAGATATCTTGGTGCCATTCAGTGCGCTTAGAAACCCAAATACGCCCAGGAAGTCCGCTGTTTGGGGCAAACGTAAAGACTTCACTCTGCCGTCTGAATGCCGTCAAACGCTCAGTTTTGCTGTACCAGGCAGGGCTGCATTCCATGAGAGTTTTATCCAGGTTGGGCACCCATGCCTCCCCAAACTCCCATTGAGTCGCTTCACACACTTTTTGGAGCGCAATCTGCAAGGCTGAGTGAAAATCAGCAGAGGTGACGATCGCGTGAGTGACTGCTTTAAGGAGCTGGCGATCTTGTTCCGCCTCTTTGCGATCGGTGATATCGACACAAGAGCCAATAAAACCAGCAAACGTCCCATCCGCCAACCAACGAGGCACTCCCGTTTCTAACATCCAGCGGTATTCACCATCGGCTCGTTTCAAGCGGTAATCAATAGTAAACGGTTCATGAGACTCGAATGCTGACATGTAGAGCTGTGACAAGGACACACGATCATCAGGATGCACGTTTTCCTGCCAACGGTTCCCCGCTTCCTCAGCAAACGATCGTCCAGTAAAGTCAAGA
>JBBSHC010000849.1:0-1784 GCA_038253425.1 Leptolyngbyales cyanobacterium
AGTCGCCCCATTATGACATGCCTTTAGTCAGCCCGAAAGCAGGAAAAGGGAAGTTGTTAGTGATTGGTTTTTAGTCATCAGAAGACAAAAAGCACAAGGCAGAACTAGTTCAAAGCGTCCCCCTACCTGATCGTCCTCTATAAATTTGGCAAGCCAAGCTGTTGGCTCAGTTCTTGGCGGAGACGGTAGATAATGGTGTTGGGTTCTAGCTGATTCAAAATCTCTTGAATGACGGTATTTGGTCCCTGGGGTCCCCAGCTACAGCCTTGCTCCAGGTAAACCTGCACGGCACGACCAACCGCATAGGCTCCATAGCCAGCAATGCTGCCCTGAACGATCGCGGTGCCAGCATAGGCAGAAAAGCTCGTCGAGGTTTCCACTCCAGCAGCGGCGGCGGCAGCACTTTTGCCCAACCCTAACAAAAGACCACTGCCTAACTCAGAGACCAGGAGGCTGCCAGAGCTGAGTAGCACCGTTTTCCAGAGTTTGCCAGCTTCATGGCGGGTTACGGGCAAGCCGTAGAGCTCTGCCAGAGCGCGAATCATTGCCAGGTCAGACACTGCCCCTCCTAGCAGATCCACCACAGCGATCGGGTTCACGCCCACGGCGATCGCTTTATAACGCGCAAATTTCCAGATCAAGGCATCGGCTTCTGCATTCCGAACTGCCAGAATTTTACTTGCTAAGGCGGCTTCAGCGTCTCTTGCCTGAAACAGCGCATTGAGCGACAGCAGCGTGCGTCCTTCTTGTCGTAAAATTGCCAGAATTTTTTGCTTCAGGCTCTCAATCTGCACAGGCGGCGCTTCCCATTCATAGGTTACACGTCCATCCGGCAGTTCGACCCGTACCTGCATTGGCGCTGGGTCAGCCGCAACCAAAATAATCTCATTCGCTGACATCAACCGTTGAAGCTGAAGACCATCACTGCGCTTGGCAGCTAACTGCTGCAAGTTCTGGTAAATTGCCTGTCTAGTTTGGTCAGGATACAGATCGACTTTATTAAAGACCAACAGCAATGGCTTTTGTGCCTGCCGCAAGTCGCACAACGCCTGATATTCTGTGCGGGTAATGTCGCCTGATACAACGAACAAAATCAGGTCGGCTTGACGGGCGATCGATTGCGCCATTTGTGCCTGTGCTTGCCCATCAATTTCGTCCAATCCTGGCGTATCAATCAGTTCAACAGTCAAGCTTTTAGTCGCCGCTACGGCTAAGGCTGCACTCACCGTATTCTCGCTTCCTGGCTGCTCTGTCTCCCCATTGAGCGACCAGTAAATCGATCGTGGTGCCTGTGTCACTCCATTAAGTGGTCCGGTCGGCAGAATCTTTTGACCCAGGAGTGCATTCAGCACTGCCGATTTGCCTCGACTAACCAAACCAAACACGGCAATGCGAACCACCTGGCTTTCCAGTTTGTTTAGCGTGACGTTGAGTTGCTCCAGATCATGACGGAGGGTTTCGCGTTCTGTGCCGCTGGGCGGACGATTTTTCTCGGAACGGAAGAATGCATTGTAGCGATTCAGTGCTTGCCGTAAGCTGGTGCGGGCGCGATTAAGATAGGATTCTTGCAGGTCAGAGGAAACGGCTGACCGCTGGGCATCAGTTGGAGGCGGTGGAGGTTGAGTCAAGGCTGGCGACAGAAAGACGGACACTAGATCCATTTTCGTCTAGAATTCCAACTTCTTGTAGAATTCCAACTTCTTGTCGATCGCTAACAACAGTGGCTGCTTTAAGGGGAATACGCAGCGGCTCGATTGGTTGTGAGTTAACTGGCTGTGGGTTAA
>JBBSHC010000850.1:0-1774 GCA_038253425.1 Leptolyngbyales cyanobacterium
CAAGTCGCTGCTGTCCGACAAAACGAAATTGGTTTCAGTCGTTCATGTCTCTAACACGCTGGGCTGCATCAACCCCGTAAAGGAGATTTGCGCGATCGCCCACCAGCACGGCGCAAAAGTCCTGATCGATGCTTGCCAGAGCGTTCCTCACATGGCGATCGATGTGCAGGACATGGATTGTGATTGGCTTGTCGCCTCTGGTCACAAAATGTGTGCCCCTACGGGGATCGGCTTCCTTTACGGCAAACTCGCTCTCTTGCGCTCCATGCCTCCCTTCCTGGGTGGTGGCGAAATGATTGCCGATGTCTTTTTGGATCACGCCACGTACGCTGATTTGCCCTACAAGTTTGAAGCGGGCACGCCAGCCATTGCCGAAGCGATCGCGCTTGGTGCGGCGGTTGATTACCTGAGCGCGATCGGCATGGACAAGATCCACGCCTACGAAGAAGAACTGACCAGTTACCTGTTTCAACAGCTTCAGCAGATGCCAGAACTGAGGCTCTATGGTCCCAAACCCAATGCCGATGGTAGCGGTCGAGCCGCATTAGCCGCCTTTACAGCAGGCGATGTTCATCCCCATGACCTTTCCACTATTTTGGATCAAGCAGGCGTGGCGATTCGTGCTGGACATCACTGCACCCAACCGTTGCATCGGCACCTCGGCGCACAATCTACCGCACGAGCAAGCCTCTATTTCTACAACACCCGTGAAGAGATTGATGTTTTCATTGCCAGCTTAAAAGAAGCAGTGGAATTCTTTGGCAGTATTTTTGGTTAAGCTCAGCAGTTGGTTAAGTTCAGCAGAAAGCAGCAGAGTGGCATTTCAAACAACAGTAGGTTGTTGCTATGTCGTCGATGCAGGTAGAAATTTCAGGTTGTAAGGAAACCTACACCTAATTAAGGGCAGCGATCGCGGGTATGGGTTGAGCAACAGCGCTTCAACCGCTAACTAAATAAGCCGTCATACGAGCAGGGTAAGGATTCTATGTCCACCCTGCTTTTTTGGTGCGATGTCCCGCCTTGCGGATGTGCTGATACAGGTACCCAACAGTGTGTTTCTGATCACGCGATCGCTCGAGCAAGATCACCCGAAACAGGCGCTTTCGGTCACGCATTCATTCTCTGAAAAGCTTGATATTACTCATATCGCCAGCCCCCAAAAACTATGTCAGTCCAACCATCTGTAATGTCATCCACTGCTCCTACCGTTGGCGCGATCGCCTCTATTGCGCGTCACTGCGAAAAACTTCTCACAGGTGCGGCTCTCACCATTGCTCTCAGCTTGGCAGTGCAAGGAATGCACTCACCTGCTCATGGCAACGAAGTTTCCGCTGCAAATCGTCCTACCATCACCGCTCACATCACTTCAGAATCTGCCAACATTCAGTCGTTGCCCGATGGCGCTTATCTCTATGGTCAGGCTATCAAAGCAGAACAAATCGGCGCGACGTATCTTGTGTTTGAAGTCAATCGAGGCAAAGTTGCGGGAGCGTTCTACATGCCCCAATCCTCGTTTGACTGTGTACATGGCACCGTTCAGTCGCAACAGCTCGCCCTTACTGTGGTGAATAGCTACGAGCAAGCAAGCTATCCGTACACTGTAGCGCTGCAAACAGGGACTGCATCAGCGTCAGTAACGCAACCCACTGTGCCGCCGCTCGGTCTAGAAGGGTATTACCCAATGCAGCAATTGAGCACCAGCGATCGCCATATGCTATCAGTTTGCAAAACGAACGACGCCAAGCGCTTGTAAGATCGCCAGCGGCTCTACCTA
>JBBSHC010000851.1:0-1771 GCA_038253425.1 Leptolyngbyales cyanobacterium
CGATTAACCGAGACCGTTGGCGATCGTTCAGGTTTGCCGCACGCGCCATTAATGCTGGTTCTTTGCCTAAGAGTGGCTCCAGTTGCCAGGAGCGGGGATTGGAGAAGCCGAGAAACTCTAGCCCCGACGCATCAATCAGATCAAATAAAGTGTCGATCGTGTAGTCAATTTCCTGCGGATGGACGTACATATCAGCAAAGTTTTCGTCCCGCTGATTTTCTAGCGACCAGCGTTCTTTTTCGCGCTGCACCAGGCGATTCGTTTCGGGCAAAGCGGCGAAAATTTGACGACCAACGTTAACGCCATCTTTATAGTCACCGCGTTGATTGCCCTGGAGTAGCCCGATCGCTTCCTGCATCAGTTTAATTTCCCAGCGTCCCAACTCAGCATAAACAAAGATATGCATGATGCCGCCCGGTTTCAGCTTTCTTGCCAATGACTGAATACCTCGCACTGGATCAGGCAGGTGGTGCAGCACACCCACACAGTTGATCAAGTCAAACTCACCTAGCAATTGGTCAGCATCATAAAGACTAAGGTGGTGAAACTCTACACGGTCAGCCCCCGATCGCTGACAGCGTTCTTTTGCCACGGCTAATGCTCCGGCACTAAGGTCGATCGCGGTAATCTGCGCCTTCGGATTCAGATGCACCAGATACTCAGTCCCCACACCTGTCCCGCAACCTGCATCCAGGATTCTCGGTTCGTCCTTTTCAGGTTTACGTCCGGTGCAGAAGCTATACGCTGCTAACCAGTTCCAGCGCCAGTTGTAGCCAGGAGGCGGCTCGTCTAATAAGGGTTCTGGTGGAAAGGGATAGGTATCGTAGAGTTTGGCAACAGCAGCGCTAACGGTTTGGGAGTCTGACATAGTACACAACATTGCAGCGATCTTGAGTGTACCGAAATCATGCGCCTTCAGCCCGATCGCTTTGGTCTAGCAGGCGATCGATGTCCTTCTGCACATTTGCCAATCGCACTGTGACATTCTGAAAGCTCGAAACTGATGCGTCAGTTCGCTGTTGAAAGGCTTGAAATTTCAACCGATTCTCTGCTCCAGCAGCCAGCATCGCCTGGAGCGCTCTCGCGTTGCTCTCAATCAGCTTTTTAGTTCGTCGTCAGTCATTGGTTCATCGGAATTTACAGCAAAGATGCTGCTTTATCTTTTTATAATTATGTCAACCCAACATGTCCCTTGCAGAACCTCGCTCACAAAAGGTGGACAGTTGCTTAATAGCGTTCACCTGTCACATCGCCCGGACAGAGCGTGTCGATGCATTTTGGCTTGAGGGTTTGCACGAATTTGAGGAAGCGGGGAATTTTGTTGCCGTTCAGGTTAAGGACTGGAACGTTAACGGTTTCTGGACCTTGACCGCGATGGTAAATGAAGGTTTTTTCGGGTCGTCCTAAACCATAAGCCTGCACAATTTGACGGACGGTGGTGCAACTGATGTAGTACTGACCCATAAAGCGATCGCCGTTTGCCGCTTCGTAGTTCCAGTAAACGCCTCGATAGTCGGGGGATTGAGTACACCAGACAGCGGCAGTCACTTCAATCATTTTGGCGATATGTACGTCGTAGCGACGGAGTAAGCCGCCGTAGGCAGAAATGGTTGTATCGCGATCGGGTACTACAAGAGTCCCGGTTCGATGTTGAAAATCGCCGCCAGCCCCAGCAAAGTCAATGCGGGTAATGGGAACGTCGGTGGCAGCCATTGCAGAAAGTGACATTCCAGAGGATGAGAGGCAAACAGCGATCATTGTCAGCGCGATC
>JBBSHC010000852.1:0-1760 GCA_038253425.1 Leptolyngbyales cyanobacterium
GAAAATGAATAATGCTTTCGTGGGATCGCCCCCAGTCACTACCTAAATTAGCTTTATTTTTATAGTGCCAAATTAACCAACGGCAGCCCTTAAAATGTCTTGATGCTGGATGTTTGAGATCGGCTAAGATTTCAGAAAAACCACAAATGTAGAGAGAACCTGTTGTTTTCAGGATGCGAGATGCTTCAGTAATCCACTGAAGCGACCATTCAATGTATTTCTCCTGACTCTCAAAATTATCCCAATCAGCTTTTTTAATGTTATACGGCGGATCGGCAAAAACCAAATCAACGCTCTCAGACTCAAGGGACTTAAGCCAATCAATTGAATCGCCTTGATAAAGTTTTCCATTAGGATGTTCATATTGCAGTTGAAATCCTTTTGTTAGAGGTTCTAGTGCTTGCTGCCTCACCTGCTGTGGTACAACCACAACTTCCAAAGAAAGCTGGGTCACGCTGAGAGCTTGATTAGAACTAACCACCCCTGCCTACCTCTACAACCGTGCAAACGTCTAGGGGCAAATTATAGTACACATTTATAGTTTAACCAGTTTTTTATAGCTACTCAATCTTAAATATTTCATAGGGGACTTTCTGACACTGCCTCCACCGAGGAACGAAGCAGGCTAACTATTAATAGAATGAAATTTTCCGCCTAAGATCCCAATTTGTGTGGATAGGCAGAACGATTTCGACATAACACCCCAAATTTAGTGCTTAGGCAGATTGTTTCCGCATAGTACGCTGCTCAAGCCAGATCGCCCGAATCTTTCCGCATAATATCCAATTTTTCAGGCGATGCACAGCAACTTTATCTTGGCTGCCAATGAGTGAGTGTAGTAGAGCAATGGCAGTTGAAAGCAGGTGCGGTGAAACTGGTTCCTGCACGATCGCTCCTTCCAAAAGAAGCACCCCATCCACAACTCAAAGTGCATGCGATCGCCGCCTTACAGGAGAATTCAGCTACTGATCAGATTTCGGTAATCTTGCTTACAGCAAAGGTGCAAGCATTCGATCGCCGCCGCTATGAAGAACTGGGTGTGAAGGGGACGATCGCTAGAAGGTAAGGGTACGATCGCTCCCATCATCCTTAAACTGTTTTTACCAGAAGCCGGAAAGCTGAACACTGATGCGTCAGGCAGCACGTTAGGTAATGACAGTCGGCTTCTCCATGCCTGTGTGCGTGCAGATACCTGCAAACTCATCGGCGATCGTAATCAGGTCTGCCAGTGCTTCTTGTGGATCAAGATGGTGCTTGGCACTGTTGGGTTCATAGCTTTCCAGGTAAACCCGTAGCGTTGCACCTTGGGTTCCCGTGCCCGAAAGACGTAGCACCAGGCGCGAACCATCGGTAAAGCCAATGCGAACGCCCTGATTCGTACTCACGCTGCCATCAATCGGATCGGTATAGCTAAAATCATCCGCATACTCGACCGTGTAAGCGCCAAACTGCTTGCCTTTGAGCGTCGGCATTTGCTCATGGACGCCCTGCATGAGCGCCGCAGCGCGATCGCTGTCTACCCCTTCATAATCATGGCGCGAGTAGTAGTTACGCCCGTACTGTTGCCAGTGTTCAGTGACGATTTGCTCCACCGATTCTTGTCGCACCGCCAGGATATTCAGCCAGAACAGCACTGCCCATAGCCCATCTTTTTCGCGGACGTGGTTGGAGCCAGTGCCAAAGCTTTCTTCGCCGCACAGAGTTGCTTTGCCTGCATCCAGTAGATTGCCAAAGAATTTCCAGCCTGTCGGCGTTTCGTA
>JBBSHC010000853.1:0-1749 GCA_038253425.1 Leptolyngbyales cyanobacterium
AAATCCAACACATGGGTTTGCATTTGTGGTAGATACGCACCCATGACGCAGGAGTATCCTTTGATCTCGCTAGACGTGCCACGACAGCCAAACAACTCTAACCGCCAAAAGATTGTTTCTTCTAAGTCGGGGTCACAAAGGATTTGAATTTCCCACCAGCTATTTGCCATAAGAGCGTTCAGCGATTAGCGTTCAGCTTAGGTTGCCTTTTTTTGCTGCCAGCACCGATCATTGCTGATGGCTGATGGCTCATAGCTGATAGCTGATAGCTAGTAGCTATAACGTTACTGTGTACGCGTCCCGAATGCCGGACACCTTCAGAATTTCAGCCAGAATGCCGTCAGGTAAGGGATCATCGATACTCAGCACCATGACCGCATCGCCCCGCACGATTTTACGTCCGACCTGCATACTGGCAATGTTGACATTAAAGCTGCCCAGGAGTGAACCAATTCTACCGATAATTCCTGGCATATCGCGGTGCAGCGTAAACAGCATGTAGCGATTTGGCGGTACGTTAACGGGAAACTCATCCACGCTAGTAATGCGGATTTCGGCATCGCCCAACAACGCTCCGGTGACAGAATGTTCTCCCAGTGCCCCTTTCGCGGATAGATGCAGTGAGCCTGAATAGTCTTTGATGGAAGCATCACGGGTTTCAATCACACGAATACCACGTTCTTTGGCTTCCAGACTGGCGTTGACGTAGTTTACCCGTTCCTGGAGCGCGTGGGAGAGCAATCCTTTGAGAGCGGCAACGACGATCGGCTGACTCTGGTTGGTTGCCAATTCACCCTGTAGTCGGACTGTAAGGGATTCGATGCGTCCACCTGCTAATTGAGCGACGAGGTTGCCTAGCGTTTCTGCCAACTGTAAGTAGGGACGCAACTGCTCCAAAAGATCGGGGCGCAAGCCGGGAATGTTCACCGCCGATCGAGCGGGTAGCCCCAGCAGCACATCGCGGATTTGTTCTGCTACGTCGATCGCCACATTCACTTGCGCTTCTTCGGTTGAAGCACCCAGGTGAGGCGTCATCACAATTTCCTTGCCCAACTCACGCAGCGGCGATTCGCCTAATGGCTCTTGTTCATAAACATCCAGCGCGGCTCCAGCAATTTTGCCTGCCTTGAGTGCCTCTGCTAACGCCGCTTCATCAATAATGCCACCACGGGCACAGTTGATAATCCGCGCAGTGGGCTTCATGGTGGCAAGCGCGGCTGCATTGATGAGATGGGTTGTTTCTGCCGTCTTGGGAATGTGCAGGGTAATATAGTCTGCCTGTTGCAATAGCACATCCATTTCAACCAGACGGCAGTTTAACTGCTCGGCTCGTTCGTGGGAGATGAACGGGTCGTACGCCAACAGCTTCATGCCCATTGCACGGGCAACCGTTGCCACATGCGCGCCAATTTTGCCCAGTCCAACAATGCCTAGCGTTTTTTTGTAGACTTCAACGCCTGTAAAGTCTTTGCGATTCCACTGGTTGTTTTTGACCAGACGATTCGCTTCGGGGATATATCGCGACATTGCCATCATCATGGCTAACGTATGCTCAGCCGCCGCGATCGTGTTGCCTTCGGGTGAATTCACAACCACAATACCCTTGCGGGTGGCTGCCATCACATCCACATTGTCAACACCGACTCCAGCGCGACCAATAATCTTGAGTTGATTGCCCGCCTCAATAACTGCCTGTGTGACACGGGTACCCGAACGAATCATCAGCGCATCATAATCGGGGATGATGCG
>JBBSHC010000854.1:0-1747 GCA_038253425.1 Leptolyngbyales cyanobacterium
ATGACAGCTTTGATTCGAGGCACAAAGACTCGCACGGGTTTAACAGTCAAAGCCGCTCAACTCAAAGGAGATTACCCCACCAAAGTCAAAGTCTCTGACGAGGAAAGGGCAGCACTCAATCTGACCTGTCGCAAGCTTTGCCCACAATGGAATTATAGGCTCCAACCTCGAACTCAAATCCTCGAAAAAGCATGAACTTATTTGTTTACAGGCACTAAGGACGCAAAGTGTTTGGGCGATCGCAGCCCGTCGAGTCATTAACGTGAGCTAAAGCTAACGTGACACACTGCGTGGATCAAGGGCATCACGCAAGCCATCACCCAACAGGTTAAACGCCAGTACCGTCAGAATGATCAGCAATGCAGGGGGCCAAATCAGCCAGGGCTGTAACACCAGAATGGACGCATTCGTTGCCAACGACAACATATTGCCCCAGGACGGATCAGGCTGCTGAATACCTAAACCAATCAAGCTCAAAATGGATTCCGCCACAATAAAGTCTGGAATCGAGAGCGTAGCAGAAATGACGATGTAGCTGGCAGTTTGGGGCAAGACGTGACGGGTAATGATGTAAAGCGATCGACCGCCCATTGCTCTTGCCGCCTGCACAAACTCGCGCTCCTTGATAGATAACACCTGCCCCCGAATGACTCGCGCTAACCCTGCCCAGCGAATAAAAGACGTAATGAGAATAATAAGTAAAAAGCGTTGGGCGCTGCTGAGTCCAGTTGGTAGCACGGCTGCTAAAGCAACTAACAGGTAAATGCTTGGAATCGTCATCAGCACTTCAACCAGGCGCATGAGTACACTATCTACCCAGCCGCCAAAATAACCAGCGATGCCGCCTACCAGCATACCCAGTGGGAAAGAGATAGCAATGCCCACCAAACCAATACTGAGACTAATGCGCGCACCGTAGAGCAAGCGGCTAAGCTGATCACGAGCCTGCTCATCTGTACCCAGGAGGTTGAAGCGTCCTGGTCCCGTTGTACCGAAGAGATGCCAGGTGCCCGGAATGCCACCAAAAAGCTCTACCTCATCAAACCTCGGATCCGTCAAAGAGGCGTTTGTCGGCAGGGGCAGCTTGACTTGAAAGAGGTGATACTCATCGCCCGACACAAACAGGCGGAGGGGTGACGGTTTGCCGCGATCGACAACCAGTTGACGATCGCCCGTGTTCAGATCCACCGGACCCTGAGTCGTGGGGTAAACATGAGGACCCACGAATTTCCCAGACGGATCCTGCCAGTAAACCTGCGTGGGTGGCAGCAGTGCGCCATCCTGTTGTGATGCATACGGATCGTATGGAGCAACAAATTCAGCCGCGATCGCCGCCACATAAAACACCAGCAATAGAATTGCGCCCAACCGAGCCAGAGGATTGTGTTTGAGCCGTTGCCACCAGTTCATAGAGCGGTAAGGGAGAGAAGGGTTAGAGACAAGGGTGGAGGGGCATGAAGCGAGGTCCAAGCTTGGTAGGATCGTACTCCGAATCCGTTCAAACTTAGCACAGCTAGCTCTAACGCTTCTTTTTAGCCTTAGACCACCATGAGCCTTGGAGCATAAACGGTCTCAAACGCGTATAAAAAGGAAGCTTCACAGACAACTTAACCGTACTTAAAAACCGTACTTAGGTGATTTCCGGGAAAGAAGATACCAAATTAAGCCGGGCGGATCAGGATATCCCACTTGGGTAATAAAGGATTGCGTTCTAGTCTTCTCTCCACTGCTTTCATCGCTGCTTTGG
>JBBSHC010000855.1:0-1744 GCA_038253425.1 Leptolyngbyales cyanobacterium
ATCAACTGAAAGTAAAGCGCAAACGCACGGGCAGCCCGGATGGCTTCATTGAGATCGAGCCGTTCAACGACCTTCAGCACTTCCGACTCGCTAAAGGTTGATGCTTGACCTTCAGGCGAACAGAGATCGCGGAGTTGATTGAGCAAGTCAACCAATGCTTGACCACACTCCTGCTGTAGCACCGCTGCCCAAAGATCTTCGACGATCTTGAGTCGATGCCGCAAAAACAAGTCGGAGGTAGAAGTCACAGCCATTGCCTCAGATGCTCTGGACTCTATTACTGTTCCAGAACCCAGTCCATCATCTGACGAAGGTCTTGTCGAACTCATGGAGCCTGCTTTAACAAAGATATTTTAATAATTCTATGGGGTAATCCTCAGTTTTGTAGTGTCAAGAGAACCAAATTATTGTTCATAGATTGTTCATAGAGTGATTTGCAAGCTTAGTGGGGTTCGTCATGTTCTAAAACAGCATCAGTTGGCTCTGGTACGTTAAGAATTGGGAGGCGATCGCCCCGAAAGAGATCCTCACTCAGCAAACCAAGCTCTCGAACCGCTTCTGCCAGAGCTTTAGCTCCTACCAGACCGACTAGCAAGGGAACGGTCGCAAAACTCAGCAGGAGTGACGGTGCCAGCAGAGATTTAACATTAGCGCTTGCTTGAGCTTTAACGGTTTCGTTTTCAGCGGTCATTGTAAACAGCTCCTAAATTTTGTGAACAAACGCTGGCAAACTGCCAAGAAACAGCGATCGACTGAAAAGCCGCGCTGGCAAAAAACCCTCCTGAACAGCCGCGTAGATCAGAATCCTGCTCTAAGTGGAGTGAACGTGTGGGTAATTAAGTAAGTCAGACAGTAATGTAGCTGCTATCGTGATGCAATCTCGATACAATCAGTCAACTCCAGACTGGAGTGACACATAAACTGTGCGAATACCTCAAGTATGTGTTATCTCTATGGGGCAAAATGACTGAACATTGCACGTCAGTCGCATCGTCACTGCACATATCAAGGCGCTCATGCTGGATGTACATAGCCCTAATCCGTCTTCCGCTCGTGGCAAACGCTCTGTAGGTATGAACGGCACATCGTTAAACCATTGGATCCGTCAGAGTTTAGAAAGCCCACAGATGCGGGTAAGGAGCAGGTTGCGCGGCAACGATCTGCATGTTTTGTTGGAAAACCAGTCTTGCCCAGAAACGGCAACGGTCATGCCTCGCCTGATGAGTACTTTGACGGCGAACGTTTTAGCAGCACTGCTTTTGCCGGAGACAGCGCCAGTTTACCGGGTCGTCGTTTACGGACGGCAGCTTCAGCACCCCACACCAGAATGGACAGAGCTATTCTATCTCAACCCGACGGATCACCGGGTGCAATCATCTCCAGCCTTATTAGAGCCAGACGATCGCTCACTTGTTTCAGGGGTTGCTAGCTCGACAGCGCATGAAGGCAACATTGACGCGAGACTTGGTAGTACGCCGCTCGATCGGGCGAGGCAGGGGCAGCCAGAGGCGATCGCCCATTATTTGAGCGATGCCTTTAGCAATCTTGGTATCTCTGTTCGTGCCAAACTACAGAGCCACAACGCCGCAGCATCGGCTCAGCTTACATCCTCCTTTACGCAAGCAACTTCTGACGCTCACTCCACCCCATCTGATGCTCCCTCTTCTCTCAAACGCCTTTGCATCAGTTGTGAGTCTGCCTTTAGCCCGGATCACCTCTTGTTAGCCGAGCCGATCGCGCAGCA
>JBBSHC010000856.1:0-1743 GCA_038253425.1 Leptolyngbyales cyanobacterium
CATCGCCTTTGAAGCCTACGGTCACTTTATCGACCAGCCGTTCGATAAACTCAGGGGTCACTTTACTGGTTAGCTGCATGGGATGATCAGTGGGATAGATCTCACGCAGTTTCAGCGCTACTTCCTTTAAGCGTCTCGCATCAAATGGTTTTAACTCTAGCTGTGGTTGACGTGGGTTGACAAACCCTTGCTGTTGATCAAATTTAATCCGGTCATGAAGCGGTTGTAACCCTGCGACACCCCGGTTGGCATCAAAGAATTCGGGTGTCCCGGTGAAAAGCCAGAGTAACCCTCTGTAGCGATCGGCAGCATCACAAATTTGTCGAATGCCATTGAGTGATTTGCCCCGGACATCATGCCGCATCCGAAGAATGGTTTCTGCTTCATCAATGACAATGACTAATCCCTTGTAGCCAGCGGCTTTAACAATTTCAAGAATGCCTTGGAGATAGTCCAAGGCTTCTCGACTACCAATATCACCCTTGATACCTGCTGCTTTCTTGGCACTGGCAGCGACGTTTTCACTACCTGACAACCAGGAAATTAAGGCACTCGCCTCAGCAATGTCTCCCTGTTGCTTCAGGTTAAAAATAGTTCGTAACACCCGTGCCATGTCTTCTGGCGCTTTGCCCCCTGTCATGGATGCCAATTCTTCTTCCATGCGTTTTTGCACGCGGGCATCAAAATCATCACTGTTTTCATTAGCTCCCGCCGCGATGAGTGCGTCCTCCACTTTGGCGATCCAGCGATCGAGGATGTCGCTCAGTGCCCCTCTGGGACAAGCATTGGTGGCAAGCTCCTGGACGACTTTGCGATAAACGTCATCAAATTTGTAGAAATTTAGGTCATTGTCAGAGACCACCACAAAACTTGTGGCAAACCCTTGAGCTTGGGCATCCAGAATGGCAAGGCGAGACATGAAGGTTTTACCGCAGCCGTAGCCACCCCGTAAGAACTTAAAAGCACCCTCACCATCCGATGCCAGTTTCAGTTGGCGATGGATTTCGGTACGCTGTTTGTTGATCCCGACAGCAAAGGCTTCTAGCCCTCTTTCTGGAACGACTCCAGAGCGTAACCGTTCAAAGATATGTTCCTTATCGCGTTGACTGATCGCCATAACTTTACTTTTACAGGCTAATTCTGTTTGACATACCGTTTGCCGCTGGTTGAGGCTTCAATCCTAACGGAGAAGGGCACCAGCTTAAGATAATTCTCAAATGCCAGAGAAAAGCGTCGCACGTTGCGAGAGGTTCCTAACATCTGATTGAGTTCTGGTTCTGTAATCGCTCCATGCTGCTGGATGTGAACAAAGACATTACGGATGCTCAGATCTGCAAAACTGTCCTGCCAGTCAGCGTGGTCAGTTGCTTTTGCTGGTGGGGTTTCCTCAACGGGACGGGAGCCAGAGACTCGGAAATACGCGACAGGAAGCGTAGGCTCTACGTCTTCTAACGCGTCTGGGTGGTAGACTTCAACCCGAACGCGATCATCATTGGGTCCGGTGAGATCAAACAAAATCTCAAGCCAGTCCTTATCTAACTCGACTTTGACCTGCTGGTTGTTCACCGTTGCACCAGGTGCGTCTTTAATTTGGATCGTAATATCGGGTCGATCGCGTACCCGCAGTGCCAGGTTAATCAATTTTGTTCCACCAGCAAAACTCAAAATGCCCTGAGCGGATGGGGCAGGTTTCACGCGAACCTGAACTCTGCTAAAGCCAAGCAATTCCTGTTTTGCCTCGGC
>JBBSHC010000857.1:0-1741 GCA_038253425.1 Leptolyngbyales cyanobacterium
GCTACTCGTCACTAATGCTCATGTTAAATACCGTTTTACAATTCACCTCGCCAAAATGGCATCAATTTCTGCCAGCTTCTGTTGAAGGATTTGCCGCAGTTCGACTAGCTGTTCTTGGTTTGTCGTTTCCATGACATGAGGCAATAGTTTTTCAAGCCCCTTGGCCGCGACAGTAATTTCTTTTCTTTTGACTCAACAGGTTTTGGACTAAGGTATTTAGCTTTAATCTGAGCTACTAGCTCGCGGGTTTTCGCCACGGTCAAATCCTGTTCAATGACTTGTTGCGTTGCAGCAAGTCGCTCTTTCGTCACTTGACGTTGTGATAGTTTAAGAGTCTTAGCTGATAAGCCAGCTAACGCCAAGGCGTGAGCACCTTTCAGTCCTTGCTCACGAATAGCCTGCTTTAGATCGGTGGATAACGCCAGCATTGATAATAAATTTGCCTTGACCGATGTTGGGTTAAGCCCTAAATCGAGCAATGAGAGTAAGAGGGTTGTTTCTGTTTCGCTCACTCCTAGCTGTTGTAGTCCCTGCTGCTGCTGTTCTGGTGTCACAGCTACCAGACAGGTAAGTTGATTGATTTGTTGTCTACGTTCTAAGCGACGCAGCACTGTAGACAGTACAGTGGGAATTTCTTCGGCTGTGATGCCAGTCGCATCGGCAACCTCTTTCACGATCGCCTCTGCCTTGTCTAAGGGGTTGAGATCCTCATGATGGATAAACGTGAGCAACGCCTTACGATGCAGATCTTTGGGCATGGGTGCCGCTACTGCCTGTAAAGACTCCCAACCCAGTAACTTGGCAGCTTCCCAACGCCGTTGCCCGTCCCAAATCAGATATTGCTCGCCCTGAGGAATGAGGATCAACGGCGTGATTTGCCCATCCTTCTCTAAACTTCGAGCGATCGTTTGAATGCTCTCGGCTGTAATTGTTTGCCGAGGCTGATGTGGGTTGGGGTAAAGCAACTCCACTGCTACCGCAAGTTCTCCGGATTGCGCTTTCAACTGTTCTCGTAAAACGTCCAACTGCGCTTCTAGATCAGGCGATTGAGCGGCTCGGAGTTGCTCAACTTCGGACTGGAGTTCAGCAATCCGTTGCGCTTGCTCAGTAGCTTGATAGGCTCCTGTGAAGCGTTGATTAATAGCGGGAATTCGACCCATTACTGTTTTCCTTTGCGAGCAAGTTTGAAGAGATCAGCAGCGATTGCTTGAAAGTCTTGACCAGCCGGATGTGCCGGACGATATTTCTGTAACGGTAAGCCATTAGCGCTAGCGTTCTTAAATTCAGAAGAGTCACGAATTTGTGGATACAGTTTAATCCGCAACTGTGCAGCCACTTCAGGTAACTGCTGAAGATACTCCCGATGAATGGCTCGATTGTTGTCATAGAGGCTAGGAACCAATCCCAGGATCGGTGGACGTGGCTCAAGCTGGAGGTCATCCGAAATAGCGATGGTTACGACACTTCTTCCGAAACCTGAAGGAGCACATTCGTTCGACTCAAGTGAAGGCGGCTCTGGCGGTAAACCGAGAGCTAGTACTGCTTTACTGGCAGATTGGGCGAGAAATCCTTCAACGGCAGCAAGAGGAAGGCTGGGGTGCAAAAGTCATCGAGCGTCTTGCTAGAGATCTGCGTCTAGAATTTCCTGATCTGTCTGGATTTTCGCGCACTAACCTGCTTTATATGAGAGCGTTTGCCGAGGCTTATCCAGACGAGCAGTTTGTCCACCAAGCTGGTGGAC
>JBBSHC010000858.1:0-1724 GCA_038253425.1 Leptolyngbyales cyanobacterium
CGATCGCAGTCTCAATGAGATCGACGGTGATGATCGTGCTCAACAAGAGCATCATGGTTACCGCTTTCAGACCTTTAGCTAACCGCATGAATAAAACCTCGCAACCTTAGTAAGCTTAGATGTACAGTTCTAGGAACGAAAAAATAGAAGTAAGGTAGAGGCATCCGACTGGGAACGGCTGAGAGAAGGGGTGGGGGAGCAAACTGGATGTTTATTTCACACCGAGAAGAGGAACATTAATGAATTCCGTCATCTGGGCTGCTGTTAGTAAGCTACGCCAGTCCTCTTTTAATTCCTGATTTTGGGGCTGTTTTAGTTGCAGATTAATCAGAGTTGTGACGGCATCTTGCCAGACGCCTAAGCCAGCATACAGAGCAGGTTGGTCTTGCTCAGAGGCACGCGCCAATTCTTGAACCAAAGGTTTGGGATTAAACCCCTGTGTGGACTTGATTTGAGCTGGGTCAATGCGCTGTACCCAACTACCAAGGGCGCGATCGGCACTACGATCGCTAGGTTCGCAGCGAATTGCTACCTGCCATGCATACCGCTCACCCACCTTTAGACCTGTCTTTTCTTGGGGCAAACGGATACCTAAAACTCCGGTCTGTCCATTGGATTGAAACTTTGTGGTGTAAAGCTGCTTGGTACCTGCCTCGTCTTGCAGCGTAAATTGTATGGGTGTGTCCTGTGGTACTCCTGCTAAATGTACCCAGAACGTGGGATGACTCGACAAGGTGGTATCAATAGCACCATACTTTTCAGCGATCTTTTCGTCCGCTCGTGGAGGTGGCGCAAAGGCAGTGATCTGTGTTTGATCATCGCAACTCTTACCACTGCGGCTAAAACCACCGACCCGAAAATGCGAGGGGCGGACCCCTACCCGAAAGCTTAACCGTCGTCGTGCCGATCGTGCGATCAGTGTCCCTTGTGTTGGCAGAGCGATCGCGGTCTCCATTAGATCGACAGTGACGATCGCGCTTAACAAGAAGGCAAGGGATACTGCTTTAATACCTTTAGCTAACCGCATGAATAAAACCTCGCAGTGATTAATAGAATTTGCTGTATGTCGTTAACAACGAAGGTAGAAGTATCGGAGGCAGGCACGGCTGAGAGAGAAGGGTAGGGGAGCAACCTGGGCGTTTACTTCACACCGATAAGAGGGGCGTTAATAAATTCCTTCATCTGGGCTGCTGTTAGTAAGCTACGCCAGTCATCCTTTAATTCCTGATTTTGAGGCTGTTTTAGTTGCAGACTAATCAGCGTGGTAACGGCATCCTGCCAAATGCCCAAGCCAGCATATAACGCGGGTTGCTCTTGCTCAGAGGCACGCGCCAGGGCTTGCACTAACGGTTGCGGATTAAAGCCTGCGGTTGGTTTGAGTTGAGCCGGATCAATCCGCTGCACCCAGCTACCCAAGACACGATCGCCGCTACGGTTATTGGGGTCGCAGATAATAGCTATCTGCCAAAGATACCGCTCACCCACCTTAAGCGCTGGCACCGTTGAAGGGACGCGGACACCCAAAATACCAGTCTGACCATTGGACTGAAAGCGTGTGCTGTAAAGGTTGTTTCTGCCAACAGCTTCTGCTTGCAGTGTAAATTCCATCGGTGTGTTGGGTGCCACGCCTGCTAAATGAACCCAAAACGTGGGATGGCTTGAGCGGGTGGTATCCACAGCGCCATCCTTCGGCTTAATTTTTTCGTCCGATCGCGGTGGTGGCA
>JBBSHC010000859.1:0-1722 GCA_038253425.1 Leptolyngbyales cyanobacterium
GATTATCGGGTTGAAGGTTAAAGGCTAAAGGCTAAAAGCTGAAGCGAAGAATTTATCCTTGGTCAGCTTCTTTTAATGCAAACTTGCTGCGGAGTAATGGCTCAGCACTTCCTGCCCCCAATGCACCAGCTTTTCGGGTCCCTCGATCATCAGCAGGTAGCGTCCGTGGTTTAAATGATGACGGTGAATGCTGGCGGTGCTGCCTTCTCCCAAAAAACCGAACAAACCGCCAATAACACCAGCGCAAAACCCGCTGAGAACGCCTGTTGCCAGCACAACCAGCGCTGTATTCCATCCTGGAGTAAAGACTAATGAGACCACTAAACTCAGGATGGTGCCAGAGCAGCTAGCGAACAGGGCAAAACTACGAGCCTTACGAAACGCAATCCGCATCGGTGGTAGTAGTCCAACCCGCTCAGGGCTGCTGTAACCTTCACCGACGATCGCCAAATTTTCGGGAGAAATGCCGTGATGGTGCAGCAGTCGGTACGCTTGAAACGCGGCTGTCTCATCAGAAAGAACCACGATCGCCAGGTGAGTTGGGCGACGTTTAAGCGTCGATTCGCGAAAGAAGCGTGCGATAGTCACAACTTAATCCAGGGTGAGGGAGCGGGTAATCTCTGCTTGAATTCTAACCCTACTCATCCCCTTGCAGAGTCAACTCTTAGGCGCAATTTAAGCATTGCCTGAGTCGCTGCTGCGTGAAGTAACAAGGGGTAGATGTGCCGTTTTTTCCGATAAAGTGCCAAAAAGTTGCTAATTCGGTCAGTTGCTTCGTTACTCTAGAAGTAGACCGAACCATTCAAGCACTTACAACAGCGTTACACGTTATGCCTCCTCGCTGGCCCCGTCAACCCGATCGTAACGACCCTGCTTATCGCAAACTTGATGACCGCATGAACTTTGCCGTGCATGTCGCGGCGTTTGCGGTTGCCAATTCTGGACTCTGGTTTTTCCGCATTTTAGGAGGAAAAACGTCCGCTTTGGGCACGCCTGGTGGCTTACCCTGGACTCCCTGGATCACTTTGGGCTGGCTATCGCTGCTCGTTGTCCATGCGGTGTACATCTTTGCGATCGCCAACTACTCAGAACCCCTTTCTAGCGCGTCTGCGTCTGCCGGAACTGGCTTTAAGCCCAAGCTTGAAAAGTCGTCGGCAAAAGTCACCAAACAATAGACCTGACTACAATTTGACCTTGATTGAGTAATGGACTGTCATCTTGGTGGGCAGTCCCTTTAAAAAATAGATTAGTAAAATCGGAGGATTACTCCAATGGCATCAACAACTCAAGCGATCGAAGCTCTTGCCGCCGAGATTGGCGAAAATATCTATATCGATGTTGCCAAATGGCACCTGTACTTGGCGGACGCCCATTTGCATACCCTGTTGGCAGAACAGCTTTATCCACTGCTGTCTAGCGGCTCTGTGGCAGAGAATGACGTGGTTAAAGTACTTGAATCGCTTTCGGTGAAGCTCGGCGGCGGCAAGCGTGAAGTGCCTTTGTCTGATCTGCTGCCAATGCAATGTCAGGTTAACTTAATCGACTTGTTGGAAGAGTTTCAGCGCAACCTGTAGATGGTCGCTTTGAGCCACTCAATTTGAACTACCTAGTCTTTAGCGGTTGAAAACCCGTTGTTTGATGCGATCGACGACTTGATCAACCTCTGGAAGTCTAAGTTGGGTGGCAATCAGCACAAACACGCTGAGTCCAACTAGCCCAGCC
>JBBSHC010000860.1:0-1717 GCA_038253425.1 Leptolyngbyales cyanobacterium
GCATCCTCACCAAGACGAAAAAGCGGCTGAACGTCAAGCCTCAAAGTCGAGCTTTTTGCTGCTCTTTCGTGAGCACTTTGATGCCCTCAGTTATCTCAACACTCATGCCTCCGGACTGGTCGATCGCTTTGCAGTTGAGTCGGTGCCTGGAACTCAGATTGATAATCTACTGAAGCGCTGGAGTTTTACAGGCGTTGGCGTTGTGCAAGACCCACTCATCCCAAACATCGAGTTTCTCTCTCGCTAAACAACGCTACCAGAGGGTGCTTTAAGCTCTGCGATCGCGTCAACACAGGTTCTCTTCAGGTATTTTGCGGCTGAACTCACTCTTGAGAGGGATAAAATTTTCAAAAAATTTGACCTATCTCTACCGTGCTACAGATGTGGCGAGGCACACAAATTTGAGTAGATAGGGGAGGCTTAACCGAAGCAGTTTGCCATCAACATTACTGTTTCACAATTCTAATTCCTATAGCTTGAAGGAGCTTGCTATGAAATCTGTTTTAACTGCTCTACGTCCGCTTCGTCACTTTTTAACCATTTGTCTCTGTGCTGTTTTACTGTTTTCTTACGTTGCCCCTGCGTTTGCTGTACCCATGAAAAATGAACCCAACGCAGCCGCTAACCGTGCCGCTAAGGAGTATGAGCAGGAATCACGCGACGCGATCGCAACCGATGGTCCCCCTTCGATGAAGGAAACCCAGAAGAAGACCAGAGACGGTGGTCTGAATGAAGTGCAAGGCAAAGCAGGCATGAATGAAATGAATCGCCCTTCTAACTCTGGGGGCACACCTAGCGTTGAGAAAGACATCAAGAACGTTTTAGAAAAAGTTCAGGATAAAATCGGTGGCTAATTGGCGTTAATTACTAAGGAGTGAAAGCCTTTAATTGACTGAAAGGAGTAGGTATTATATATCTACTCCTTTTACGTTTTTAATGCGTTAATTACGTCTTCGCAATCGGCGCTGTATGTGTGAAGAAGGTAGTTTGTCAAAGCGGTATGCCGACATGCTTTCGCTCAAGGTCATTGCCATAACGCCCTAGTCGATCGCAGTCTTCTCGTTCCTCTTCAACTGACGAGAGCAAAACCAACTATGGTAAGCAAGAGATACGTGGCGAGATGGAGAGAGGACAGTTATGCATCGGATTGCTGCCGCACCGGGAGGATGGAATCCCGACGAGGAAGGGGTTGTGTTTGTTGAGCAGACCCCCGCGCCCATCGTCATCCTGACCGCTGCCGATACCGATATTCAAACCCTCGCGATCGCAGTCGATCGTCTACCCTCTGGCTTTCCGGCGTTGCGCGTTGCCAACCTCCTGCACCTCCAGCAGCAACTTACCATAGACACCTACGCCGAAGACGTGCTGGGACACGCTCAGGTCATCATTTTGCGTCTGTTGGGTGGTCGTGCCTATTGGTCATACGGCTTAGAAGTCGTGCGCGAAACGGTGCAGCGATCGGGTGCTGCTCTCATTGTGTTACCAGGGGACGATCGCCCCGATCCTGACCTCATCAGCCACTCCACGATCGCGCTTACCACCGTCAATCAACTCTGGCGTTACCTGAGTGAAGGCGGCATTGAGAACACTGTCCACGCGCTACAATTCATCGCCGATCGATGTCTTGGACAGCACTACAATCCACCCGCTCCAAACCCCGTGCCCCAAGTCGGCATTTACGCCTGGAAAGCCAGCATCGATCGCCAGAACTCCTCCC
>JBBSHC010000861.1:0-1714 GCA_038253425.1 Leptolyngbyales cyanobacterium
GCGCTCGTATGCTTGAGTCGAACCTGACAACACTTCGATGATGACTTGGGGATTAATGATAGTATCTTTGCGATTGTTGTGATATTCAGGTTGTCCAGCAATCACCATAATGTCTGGGTATTTGTAATAGCGTTTCTCTGGTATCCACAAACGCACATCGCTGAAGAAAACTTCATACGTTTGTCTTCTGAAGGCAAAGTTCAGTGCCGCGTATAAGTTTCCAGCAATACGGTTGTGATTGGTTGTGCCACCTGTCATGGGGATAATTAGCCCATCGTAATATTCGCTTTTATAGTCCGCCTTTTCTTCTAGCGCTAAATACTCTTCTGGCGTGTAGTATTGCTGTTTTGGGTCGGTTAAGACTTGAGCCGTCATTGCAACGATCCTCCAGGATTTTGGAATGCCTGACGCTGTGATTCTAGCAACTCCTGAATGCCCTTCTCGGCAACGTCCAGGATGCGGTTAAGTTGAGTGCGGCTAAAGCTACCTGACTCAGCAGTGCCTTGAATTTCGATGAGTTCCAGCTTTTCATTCATCACCACATTGCAGTCAAGCTCAGCAGCGACATCTTCGGGGTAATTGAGGTCGAGCATGGGTTGGTCATCCAGTAAGCCAACTGAGACGGCCGCTACCTGGTGAATGATGGGCGATCGCGCTAGTTCCCCTGATGCTACTAGCTTGTCCAGAGCATCTTTCAACGCCACAAAGCCTCCCGTAATTGAAGTGGTGCGCGTTCCGGCATCGGCTTGCAGCACATCGGCATCGACTACGATCGTGCGTTCACCCAAAAGAGTCATATCGAGCGTCGATCGCAGACTGCGCCCAATCAACCGCTGAATTTCTTGTGTCCGTCCAGAGAGCTTCATCAGTTCGCGTTCTTGCCGTTCGGGTGTGGCTCCTGGCAGCATTCGGTATTCTGCCGTTAGCCAGCCCTGTCCCTTTCCTTCCAGAAATCTAGGCACTTTGGGCTGAATCGAAACATTGCAGAGCACCTGCGTCTCACCACATTTTGCCAGCACTGATGCCGCCGCAAAGCGAGTAAAATTGCGCTCAAAACTTATTGGACGTAGTTGATCTGGTTGCCGACCGTCAGGACGTTGCCAAGCCATTGGTATTGCCTCAAAACCCCTGATTTAGGATACAGGAGTTAGGGGAGTAGGGGGGAGCGCAGAGGGGGAAGGCAAAGGGGGCAAGGGGAGCAGGGGCAGTTTTGAGTTGTTACTGCCTTGACTCCTGGCTCCTGACTTCTAACTCCCGCCTCCTGGCTCCTGACTCCTTATCTTTTACGATTAATTAGGACTGCTTGAGCTGTTGCAGAATTTCTTGCTGTACCTGGTCGATCGCTTGGTTGCCATTGATCTTGAGGAGTCGATCGCGCATTTCGTAGTACTCCAGCAATGGTTCGGTGCGCTCGTGAAAGAGGGTGATGCGTCGCTGAATTGCTTCTGAGGTATCGTCGCTTCTGGCTCTTGTAATAGAACGACTGACCAAAACGGCATCAGGAACCTGGAGCACAATCGCAAAATCTAACCGCTGGTTGAGCGTATCTAACAGAAAATCAAGTTCCTCTGCTTGAAATGCAGTACGAGGGTAGCCTTCGAGCAGCCATTCTTGGGTCATATCTGGTTGCAACAAACGCTTTTGAATAAGGTCGATGATGCTGTCATCGGAAACCAGTTCACCCTGCTCGACTTGTGTTTGCACCTGTTTACCA
>JBBSHC010000862.1:0-1714 GCA_038253425.1 Leptolyngbyales cyanobacterium
AAGCATTCAGCGTTTGCTCGACCCTAAAAGCAGCTCTAAACCAAGCCTTGAGAGCACAATATTAATACCGTGCAGTTGAACTAACCCCTGATCAAGCGACTACATTGGCTTACCAGGCAGCGCACCCTAACACCCTATCGACAAAAGCAATGCAAATAGCGTTGCTGCTCGTTACTCTAGCTTATTGCTATGTATTACAGCCAAGTCTACCGCAGTGTAGACAGACCTACACTACTGTGCATTAAGTCTTATTGGTTGCTGCCTTCTGCTCGCCAGTCTTAGCGTCAGGCATTCAGACCGCCACTCCTGCCACTGAAGATGAAGAGAAAGAAGAAGCGAAACAGTGCATTGGGACTGGTACTCTAGCCGAAACGATCGGTTGGTTGATCCCTTGCTTGCCGTAGGAGGGCGCGCATTCTTGATAGCGATCGCGCTTAGCAAACGCTTCAAACTTTAGGTGCTGCTTGCTCCACAGGGTTGGCAAGCAGAGCCACGTTGACTCGCTGCGTCTCTGGCTGGCTAACGCTCGCGCTCACACCAGGTCCAAAGAAACTGGCGATCTTGTCTTGCTTGTCTTGCCATACCTTAAAGGGAATCAGGGGCGACTCAAACTTGAGCACCAGCGTGTAGACACCCTCCGTTTCTAGCTCCTGCACCCCAACCAAAACAGGACATTCTTCATCGGTCGGGCTTAAGCCAAGATGAGTGAGAGAACTGTCAAGATGCGCCCGTTGCCCATAGCGATAGCGCGTGACGTCTTTACGAATCTGGTTTTGGGTGGCGGTTGCTTGTTGCTCGCGTAAAGCAGACACAGCCGCAGAAGTTGGTTCAGTGAGCGGTACTGGTTTCAGCTCAGAGGCTTTAAGCGCCAACCCTCCTAACAGCAGCGGAATACCATAAAAAAAGCCGATCAGATTTAGCGTTGCATTACCTGTAAAATACGCTCCAAACCCAACCACGGTAAGAATGCCACCAATGCCCAGACCTAGCGTACCGAGAGACGTTTGACGTAACATGTAGTTAAGATTTGAAAGATTTGTAACAATTTACTCTCGTTTCATTATCTCTGCTCTGAGAGCCGATTGATCCTACCCCTCTGCATCCAGTTAACTACTTCTGCGAATCTAACATCAGGAGCTTAGCTGCAAGGAGGCGCGAAGCGGTTACGACTTTTAAGCAGCAGATAGCGGCTATTTATCTACAGAATGGTTCTTTATGGGAAGGTGCGATCGCAGATAGACCTCGGTGCATGACGGCTGGTCAATCATATTTCCCCTTAATTTGGCACTTTTATGCTTAAAGATGAAAATCGACGCTCCACTGAAAAAAACTCGTTAGTAGACCAGCTCAATTCGTTAAAGCGAGAAGATGAAATGCTGCACAACATCCTCGCAGTTGATGTTTGGGCACTTGCCAAGACGATGGATGAATATCAGCCAGGGTTTTGGGCTGCGTTTATGCAAAACCGTGAACTCGCCTTGAAACGTTTTATCAATGAGGTCATTAAGAGCAAACCTGTCGAGGTCAAGCGTCCGCCCTTTTTGCGTTAAGCGCGAGACACGGTAATCAACGGTAATCGATCGTCGAGATCGCTCACAGGATGTCTTACAGCGATGTCTAAATGTATATAGCCATCGCTATTCTGTGTAGGACGGGGTGACGGGGTGGAACCCCTGGCTGGGGGCATTGCCCCCACACCCCCTTTGATCCCAAT
>JBBSHC010000863.1:0-1700 GCA_038253425.1 Leptolyngbyales cyanobacterium
CCTGTCGTCGCCAAAAGATCGCGACTCGTTCTGCCCACTGTTGCCAGTAATAGTCGATCGTATCCGGCTCAAACCAGAAAATTTCGGCGGGAATGGCGGGAATGGCGATCGCTAGCAACGCGTGGGTTAAGTCCAGGTTGTAGTCTTGATAGGTATGATTCACGGCTCCCCAGTAAGCAGCAACTTGCAGCGGGTAATCGTTTAGGTACTCCAGCGATCGCTTCGGTTTGTCTGCCGTTTTCCATTCACACACGCAGGGCACACCCTGATAGCTGGCAACACAATCAACCTTTCCGGCGTAGCCCAGACCGTGGTGAAAAACGGTGCCTTCGACGAGACGTACCGCGTCCACAGCTAGTAACACGGGCTTCACGCTTTCCCAGTAGGGCTTGATTCCGTCTGGACAGAGCACAACCTCGCCCTGTAAGTAGCGCTGCACCTGTTTGTGGGTGCCTGTGCCGCGCCGACTCGCCGTGCCACTAATCCGGGCGGCTTCTTCAACGCCAACCCGTTCTCGCCAGTGCGTCAGGGCATCTCGCTGCGCCTGCGATCGCGTTGCGTTGAGAATTGTACTCACGCTGGGCAAGCGATCGCCACGATCGTCCACATAATACTGCCTGCCATGCTGCCGCTCTTGTTTCGCGCTAAAGATGGGAAGCGCCTGAGAATCAGAAACCATACCGTTGCAGTTATGACAGTCTATCTGGATTGTAGTCTGTCTGTACTGCCTTCACTGACACTAACGTTCTGTTCTTATCTCTATCTCTACTCCCCACTCCCGTTCGGCTGAGCGCTCACGTCGAAGCCTACTCGCTACCTCCTACCGATGCTCTGTAACCCCAACCTGCTGGCACATCGTTAGCAACGGGCATGTGGAACAACGGGGTCGATCGCCCGTACAAATGTGTTTACCAAAGGGCACTAAGCGCTCGTTGATTTCGATCCAATAGCGTTGGGGTAGTTTGGCTTCCAGCGCTTTCAGCGTTTTCTCAGGGGTGCGCGTTTGCACATAGCCCCAGCGGTTTGTCACACGATGAACGTGGACATCAACGCTAATGGATGGCTGCTGGCAAGCAATGCCCAGTACCAAATTGGCGCATTTAGGGCCAACGCCTGCAAACCCAATCAGGGTATCAAAGTCGCACGGTAAGTCGTCACCATAGGTATCTACGATCTGCCGCGCGATCGCCCAGATTTGTGGTGCCTTTGATTCATAAAACGTCGATTCACGAATTAAATCTGCAATCTCCTCGGTGGTCAGGCGAAGCGTGGCTGAGGGAGTCCGGGCGCGCTCAAATAACCGCATGGAGACTGGTAGCGAGGTTTCATCCCGTGTCCGAATGGAGATGATGCAGGCAACCAATTGCTCAAACGGCGTTGTATAGCCACGTTCGGCTAGGTCAAACATCGCCGCCTTGGGAAAGGGACGTACTGCGTCTCGTAGCAACGGCATCACAACATCAAGATCGAAGGGCTGCTGATTCAAAAGGCTAAAGGCTAACTTTTTTAGACTTCATCCTTGATACTTTAGACTTCATCCTTTACTCGTCTCTCAACAGGTAGAATAGCTACGACCACCGAAAGGAACCCACCATGTCTCAGGCAGCGATCGGCATTATTGGCGGCAGCGGACTTTACAAAATGGAAGCGCTGAAAGATGTAGAAGAAGTGGCGATCGACACTCCCTTTGGCAAACCGTC
>JBBSHC010000864.1:0-1692 GCA_038253425.1 Leptolyngbyales cyanobacterium
CATAAAAATCGTAGGGCAGTTCCGTTTCACACACTGTCATGGCAAAATGAGGACACTTAAAATGCTAGAGAGCCTGATTCTAAAGCGTTTCAAGCTCTCTTCCCTACTTTTTTTGAACGCCTCGTGAATAATTCAGGTTAGTCTGACCCGACCCGTACAAAGGCGAAATTGCAGCAAATCAAAGCAGCAGCAGCGATCGCAGCCCAACGCCAGCAGCTAGAGTTAGAAGCGCGCCTCTACCAGTTGGTTCACAAGCGCTGGGTCAAGTTGGTGACGACTGCAAGAAATTCGGCTGGCTCAACTGGTTTGGGGACATGAGACTGAAACCCTGCGGCTAACGCTTTGATGCGGTCCTCTGTACGAGCGTAAGCTGTCAGAGCAATGGCTGGGATTCTACCTCCCTGTTCTGGAGCCAAGGCTCGAACTTGCCGAATCAGCGCATACCCATCTTCACCTGGCATACCAATATCGCTGACCAAGACGTCAGGTCTCTGGTCAAAAGAGCCTTTGGTTAGAGCAGTTAAAGCCTCCCTAGCTGCTGCTACAGCTATTACCACCGCTCCATTTTGCCTCAAAAGCGTGGTTAAGAGCTCGCGGTCATCTGTTTCGTCATCCACAATCAAAACCTGCAAACCATCTAATCTCAGTCCATCCATGAGCGGAGCGGTGTCACTAACGGTTGGATGCACTCGTTCCATATCTATGGGTTCTGGACGAAAGATGGTAATCGGTAAATTGACCATGAAAGTGGCTCCCTTTCCTGCACCCGCGCTCGCTACCTGAACACCTCCTCCATGCAGTTCCACTAAATGACGCACGATCGCTAGCCCTAGCCCTAAGCCTCCCTGTGCTCTGGTGGTTGTACTATCCGCTTGCTGTAAGCGCTCAAACACATAGGGTAGGAACTCAGGGCTAATGCCCTGCCCCGTATCACTGACCGTCACTTCAAGGTGTGAATTGATGCGTTCTAAGCGAATCTGAATGCGACCGCCTTTCGGTGTGAACTTCACCGCATTCGACAGCAAATTCCAAAAGACTTGTTGGAGGCGATCGGGGTCGCCAGAAACAGGACCCGCAGCAGGGTCTAAAAGACTTTGAATCCGAATATTTTTTGCTTCCGTAGCAGGGCGGATGGAATCGATCGCGGACTTAATGACCGAAACTAAGACAACACGACGCACGTTTAAGCGCAGCTTGCCAGTAATAATGCGAGAAACATCTAAGAGGTCGAACCGGGCTGCCACCGTGGTGAGTCGATCGAAGGCAGTTTCCGGCGGCGTGTCGAGGATGTCGTACCGCCGCAGTGCTTGCAAGCGCTCTGTTTCATTCGGTGGCAGTGAAGCAAAAGTCATCCTTCAACCCCTTTAGTGGTAACTGTTTTAGCAATGATGACGATACCGATAGGAGAGTGTAGTTTGAGCGTATGACGTATAGTATTCACATCGACAATCCTTTTGCGGCTGCGCTCATGCCTGCTAACTAGAGATCGGCAGTGCGACCAGGAAGTGAAGCTGTCCCGCTGTACTTTCAACGGTCAGGCTGCCGCCCAGATGTTCACTCAGTTTCTGTACGTGGGCCCGGGGGTTGCCTGGGCCCCGGTGCTTGGTGGGGGGGGTGGGGGGTAGGCGGTAGGGGGTGTCGGGGGGGGGGGGGGGGGGGGTGGTGGGGGGGGGGGGGGGTGGGGGGGGGGGG
>JBBSHC010000865.1:0-1681 GCA_038253425.1 Leptolyngbyales cyanobacterium
GGTCTGGTGATTGTATGGGCGTGTGGAAGTAGAGATGGGCACTGCCCACCTTACCACTGCTACCACTCAAACCTGAGATCATTGCTGTAACCGATACAATGAAGGATGTCCGACTTGAGAGGTGCTTATGGTTCAAGCGACAGAATATCTTTATGTTGTGCGAGATGATGAGATTCTACACGGTGAGCCGATCATCCGAGGAACACGTACACCGATTAGAGCGATCGTTGAAACTTGGCGGATGGGTATTGCGCCAGAAGAAATTCCCAAGGGGATGCCCCATCTGACATTGGGACAAGTCTTTGGAGCCTTGACCTACTACAGCGATCATCAGGACGAAATTAATCAGTACATTGAGCGCAATCAAATGCCTGAGGCATTAATTGATCCATTGGTGAGAGCTTTGTGAGTCGTGTCTTTATTGGCTTGTACTTGGATGAAGATGTCAATGTCCTGATTGCTGGCTTACTTTAAGCCAGAGGATTTGATGTCATTACGGTGCGAGATGCAGGGAAACTTCAAGCCACTGATGCAGAGCAACTTGCCTATACTGTCAGTCAAGCAAGAACGCTGGTGACTCACAATAGAGCTGATTTTGAAGCACTTGTACAAAATTACTTTGATTTAGAGCAGATGCACTATGGCGTAATTTTTGCAGTTCGTCGATCGCCTCAAGCGATCGCACAACGCTTACTCGCTATTCTCAATCACGTCACCTCGGACGAGATGCAAAATCAAGTTCGATACATTTAGTAGCGATCGCACGCTCTCATTGATCGCACCCCATCATTTCAGCAGCCTTGCACCGCTTGCTCGTGCGATCGCTGTTTTGCCAGCACCATCCGATCGTTTGGCAGATCTGAAATCTCTAGCAGCAAAGGCTTTAGCGATCGTGGCATATATCCTGCCGCTAGCTACTTTAGCGCGTGATGAGAAGGGGCGATCGTAGAAACAGTAATTGCAGCATAAAATCAAAGCATGACATTGATGAGACGGCTATGTTGAAAACGCTTTGGGCTACGATTCGACAAGGAAAAATTGAGCCGCTGGAAGCAACGGAACTACCGGAAGGGGTAAGGGTGCTGGTGACACTATTGCCCGATGATGAGACTGAGTTTTGGCTGCAAGCAAGCCAGCCATCACTCGATACCGTTTGGAACAATGCTGAGGACGACGTGTATGCCCAGCTACTCCAAAAATGACGCCATTTTGGTGCGGTATCCCTTCTCAGATTTGTCGAGTTCAAAGGTAAGACCTGCGGTTGTGGTGAGTGCGCCGCACTTGTCCCAAGACCTTATTGTTACTCCTTTAACCAGCAAAACCAGTTCGTTACTTGAAGGAGAGTTTGTTTTGTCTGAGTGGGCAACAGCAGGCTTGAACGTCGCTACAGCCGTTAAAAGAGGTGTGTATACAGTGCATGAACGGTTAGTGATAAAAGTGATTGTGCTGATGCCAAGCAACTTGAGCAAGCTTTGCGAGGTTGGTTAGCCCTGTAGGCTGAGAGAAACTGCCCGTGCTGAGTATCATCCTGTCGCCAGCTACTTTAGCGCGTGATGGAAAGGAGGGTGAGGGGCGATCGCTCCTAGCTATTACTATTTAGGGTAACTATTCAGGCAAAAGTTGCTGAGTTTTAATCAAGGGGGGATAGCTGGGTTATGGTTGGAACCAGGAAGCCCCGCAA
>JBBSHC010000866.1:0-1679 GCA_038253425.1 Leptolyngbyales cyanobacterium
ATTTCACGACTCAGCGATTCGACCTGCTGCTCTAGCGTTTGCATCGCAGCCTGTTTTTGCTGATCTAACTCTTTTTGAGTGGCTTCTCGTTGAGATTGAGCCTCTTGTTGAGCTTCGGCAGTTTTTTGAGCGGCGATTTTTTGTGCCTCTGTTTGAGCCGCCACGATCGTCGCCTGATATTGCCTGCGAGTTTCAGCTAACTCAGACTCATACTGTTTCGCCAAATTTTCAGCTTTCGCGAGACGCTCTCGCGCATCCGCTTCATTGCTGCGGATGTAGTCGCTCCGATCTTCAATCACCTTAGTCAGTGGCTTATAAAAAACCACATTCAAAACCGCGGCTAAAAGAAGAAACTGCACTGCCATCAAGGGCAGAGTCGCATCAAAGTCAAACATTATCTTGAGTGAGGGTGAGAAAAGTGCAAGACAATTTCAGAAGGGTTGAGCGTTGAGTTTTGAATTCCGTAACTTAGAACTCAAAACTCAAAACTCTTGACTCTTATGCTGCAAAGGGGTTTGCAAACAGCAACACCAGCGCGATCACCAGACCGTAGATGGTCAGCGATTCCATGAACGCGAGGGTTAACAGCAACGTGCCGCGAATTTTGCCCTCTGCTTCGGGCTGACGCGCAATACCTTCCACTGCTTGACCTGCAGCGTTACCTTGACCGATACCAGGTCCGATCGCAGCCAAGCCAATAGCAAGAGCAGCAGCGAGAACGGAAGCAGCTTGAACGATGGGATCCATAGTGATTTTCCTTTGGGTTGAAAACAAAACAAACAGGGGTTCGATATCAAATTGGGCGAACCCTAAATACAGTCAAAACGATAGGCACGAGGAACTACGGTGCGTGTTCCTCTTCACCATGACCTTCGATCGCTTCATGAATGTAGGCGGCTGCAAGAGTTGCAAACACCAAGGCTTGAATCGCGCTAGTAAATAGACCCAGCAGCATTACAGGCAACGGCACAAACAGAGGCACGAGCAGGACAAGAACCGCCACCACTAATTCATCCGCCAAGATGTTGCCAAATAGACGGAAGCTCAGGGAGAGAGGCTTGGTGAAATCTTCTAGGATGGCGATGGGCAGCAAAATTGGCGTAGGTTGGATATACTTCGCAAAGTAGCCCAGACCTTTTTTACTAAAGCCCGCGTAGAAATACGCCAGCGACACGAGCAATGCTAGTGCCACCGTTGTATTGATGTCGTTGGTTGGGGCAGCGAGTTCGCCCTCTGGCAGCTTAATCAGCTTCCAAGGAATCAGCGCTCCTGACCAGTTAGAGACAAAGATGAACAGAAACAGTGTGCCAATAAAGGGCACCCAGGGACGGTAATCTTTCTCGCCAAGCTGGTTTCTTGACAACTCACGGACATATTCCAGCGCGTACTCCATCAAGTTTTGAATGCCTCTGGGCACGCGTTGAGCATTTCGGGTTGCCAAAAGTGAGGCAATCACGAGCAGCCCAATCACAAACCAGGACACCAAACAGACTTGCCCATGACCCTTTAAATTGCCAATCTGCCAGTAGAGGTGATGACCGACCTCTAAACTGGCGAGATGGAATGAGTTGGGAGCAACGATGAAATTTAGCATTTCAGTTCAGGCGGCTTTCCCCAGATTCTAAGGAGTGCAAATTCTGTAACAGGCTCAACCACTAGGATTGAGCAAAGTTCGCAAG
>JBBSHC010000867.1:0-1632 GCA_038253425.1 Leptolyngbyales cyanobacterium
CCCTTACCGTCGCCAGCCTTATTTGTAGGGGTAGCTGAACATTCTCATGAACCAACCCTTTGAACCAATCTTCTTCAATTACGTAGAGACTAGAAGCCACTAGCAAACCAAAGCTGATGGCTAATAGCCCTAGAGGACTGTGGCTTATCCTTAAGAATCCTTAAACATCGCTGTAGAATCATTGAGAAGCTAAACCTGTCCGCATGGCTGCAAAACCCATCATTATTGACTGTGATCCGGGAGCAGATGACGCGATCGCGCTGTTTTTAGCCCTCTCGGCTCACGATGCGCTTGACGTGCTGGGGATCACAACGGTTGCTGGTAATGTGCCGCTTGCCCTCACTCAAAAAAACGCTCGTTGCCTTTGTGAACTAGTCGGTAGACCTGATCTTCCCGTTTATGCGGGCTGTTCGCGCCCTTTGTTGCGTCCTCTCATCACCGCCGAAGACGTACATGGCAAGACCGGGCTGGATGGTATTCATTTATCGGAGCCGCAAATGCTGCTTCAGCCGCAACATGCCGTCGATTTTTTGATTGACACCTTACTGCGATCGCCGACCAAAATTACGCTTGCCACACTGGGACCACTCACCAATCTTGCTGTAGCGATCGTCAAACAACCCGAAATTTGCCAGCAGATTCAAGAGGTTGTAATGATGGGTGGCGCGGTAACGCAGGGTAACATTACGCCCTCAGCAGAGTTCAATGTTTATGTCGATCCCCATGCCGCCCAGGTCGTGATGAGTTCTGGAATACCGCTGACGTTGCTTAGTCTGGATGTGACGCATCAAGCGATCGCAACGCCTGAACGCTTGAGCGCTATACGTGACATTCATTCTCCTGTGAGCGCCGCTGTCATCGGCTTACTCGATCATTACGGTGCTTACGAGATGCAGCGGTATGGTAGTGCGGGTCCGCCACTTCACGATCCCTGCGTGATTGCGTATTTATTGCAGCCTGACCTTTTTACCAGTCGTCGCGCTTACGTAGCGATCGAAACGACCAGTGAACTCACAATGGGGCGCACTGTTGTGGATTTGTGGGGTGTCACCGCTCAAGCGCCCAATGCAACGGTTGTTGAATCCATTCATGCTGATCGATTTTATCAACTGTTAACAGACTCGATCGCTAAACTCTAAACCTGGGAGTTGCTTTCTGCAATTAGTCATGCACCCGCGCTCAGCGTTTCAGCAGGTACTCTTTATCGCAATGCGGTAAAGAGTACCCCATTATTCGCCGCTCTAACCCGCGTTAAAAGGCAGAACCCTGCGATGGTCTCCATGAAAATACAGACGTTAGAAAAAGTAGTGCCAAAAGATTCCGCAATCCTGACAAGGGCATTTGAAGTCGCTTTTGGCATTGTTAGAGATGTAAAGCATTAATCAGCGCATCGAGTAGCTGCGATGAGATTGCCTGCCCCTGCTACCTGGAATTTTTCTTATGTTTTCCTCACAAGACCCAACGTTTAACTTTCCGATCTGGCAGTTTTTTAACCAGCCGCTTTGGGATCCTCAATTTAAAGTTGTGCTCAATCCCCGTCGCTTTTGGCATTTTCACCAAATATCATTGCTATAACGTTGTTTTTCCAAAGAAATTGCCTCTAATGACAGTTGTTGCGACTGATTAAAAAAA
>JBBSHC010000868.1:0-1626 GCA_038253425.1 Leptolyngbyales cyanobacterium
GATGGTAATCCTCGTTTTCTCTCTACGTGGGGTACGGATACAGACCCGATTGAAATTGTGACGAATGGACCGTACACGATCGAGCGCTATATCAGCAGTCAACGTCTTGTCTACCGCCGCAATCCTTACTATTGGCGTCAGGGCGCGCAGGGTGAACCACTACCCTACATCGAGCGCATCATCTGGCAAGTAGTTGAAAACAGCGACGTGCGTATGCTGCGTTTCCGCTCTGGAGACCTGGATATGGCAGGCTTGCGTCCAGAAGATTTCTCCCTGCTCAAGCGGGAAGAGAAACGGGGCAAGTTTACCATTCTCAACGGTGGTCCGGCATCGGGTACGACGTTTATTGCCTTTAACCTCAACCGCGCTACCAATGTCAGCGGCAAACCGTTTGTTGACCCTATCAAATCGCGCTGGTTTAACCGCAAGGAATTTCGGCAGGCAGTTGCCTATGCGCTCGATCGCCAGAGCATTATTGAGAGCCTCTTGCGCGGCATCGGTGAACTCCAAAATTCGCCCATCTCCGTGCAAAGTCCCTATTTTTTATCACCGCAGCAGGGGCTAAAAGTCTATGAACATAACACGCAGAAAGCAAAAGATCTGTTGCTGGGTGCTGGGTTTAAGTACGACGCTAAGGGACAACTGCTCGATGCTGCTGGCAATCGCGTCCGGTTTACGTTGGTGTTGCCTGCTGCCAGCAAAACCGCACAGGTGATGGCGACCCAAATGCAGCAAGACTTAAAACGCATTGGTATACAGCTTGATCTCAATGCAGTTGATTTTAATGTGCTGGTAGAAAACATCGACGCCCGTAATTGGGAGTGTTATTTTCTCAGCTACACGGGTGGCGTTGAGCCGAATGATGGTGCTAACTACTGGACGAGCGCTGGCACCTCTCACGACTTTAACCAGGGACCTAAAGTTGGCGCTCCGCCAATTAAAAACTGGGAGGTTTCTGATTGGGAACGAGACATCGATCGCTTGTATGTGCAGGGCGCTAGAGAGTACGACGAGAAGAAGCGCAAAGAGATTTATGCCGAATTTCAACGGATTGTTCAGGAACAGGTGCCTGTAATCCATTTAGTGACGCCAACCGCACTATCAGCCATTCGCGATCGTGTCAAAGGGGTGCAGTTTTCTGGCTTAGACACGCGTGGCTCTCTCTGGAATCTGTATGAGTTGAAGCTAGTCGATCAGTGATAGGAAGCGCTCATACCACAAGGCTTAACCCTGCGGCATGACAGCAAAAAAATTCAAACAGGTTCTATGTGGCATCAACCTGCTGTGCTCATTGTAAAGCGATCGCTTCAGCCCTTCAAAGCCTGATGTGGAGTTTGCCAGAATTGCAGAAGTGGTCAAGAGGGTGAGTGAAAGCTAGTGTTAGGTTAATTTGTGGAGTGAGCGATCGTGCATTTAACGGTTCGGGTCAGCGGTTGCCGAGATCTTGGCATCTCACCCAAGCGACTTCGGTAAATCCGCTGCACCCGAATTGTTAGACCGCGCATGGAATAGCAAACCCCTATGCTTTAAATATCTCTACCAACTCATGCTATCTTCTACCATTTCCTCCTTTACATTTATTTCCGGGAGGATTGTGTTTCTCAATATGCTGCTTTTCAGCATCAC
>JBBSHC010000869.1:0-1582 GCA_038253425.1 Leptolyngbyales cyanobacterium
AGATAGCGTTTCTTCAGCATCTGACGATCGCTTGAGCTTGAGTCATTTTTCTGAGCAACGTCCTGCTAGAACAATCTTCTAGCAATAAACCATTAGCCACTGCATGAAACCAATGAGTTACCAACAGCAGCTTAGCCCCTGGGTCATTCACAAGTTATTGCCGAACCTAAAGCATCTCACAATTACGCGCTTCCGTCGTCGTCCCGATGCTGAAGCCTACCTTAAGGTCTTGAGAAATTCACAGCCTCAATCCGACTTTGCTATCACGTTTGACTCTGGAGAAAGTGAGTACGCCGCTTCAGCCGAATTGTAGTCACGGTTCCACAGGATCGGACTAGAGAATTGAACTTGAATCAGTGTGGTTACAGTTTTCGTTTGAGATCGATATAACGTCGATCGACCGCTCATTGGCGCTATCACGGTCGCTACCTGTGTCAGAATAGGAACCGCTATCAGTGGTGGATATGGCAACACAGTTGGCTGATCACGACAGCAATCTCGCTCTCGGCAACCTAGTCGCACACAAGATTGCCGAGAGCGCTCATCAGCGGATCACCTTTGCCGAATATATGGATCTGGCGCTGTACCATCCAGTGCATGGATACTACGCTACTAACGCCGCCGCGATCGGCGCGAAAGGCGATTTTTTTACGTCACCCCACTTGGGCGCAGATTTTGGTGAACTGTTAGCCGAACAGTTTGTCCAGATGTGGGAAATTATGCAGCGACCGACGCCTTTTACGCTGGTAGAAATGGGCGCAGGGCAGGGTTTATTAGCCGTTGACATCCTGCGTTATCTACAGCATCGCTATCCTGAGTTTGTGCGATCGCTCGATTACATCATTGTCGAACGTGCAGCCGCGTTAATTGCTGAACAAAAGCGACAGGCGATCGCGCTAGGAAGCCTGGATGGTATCGATACCCGCCTGCGGTGGTGCCATTTTGATGAACTGCCCACTCACTCCATTACGGGCTGCTTTTTCTCAAATGAACTGATCGATGCGTTGCCCGTGCATCAGATTGTGTTTGAGTCAGGGCAGCTACACGAAATTTATGTGGTTGCCCAGTCCGATCAAGCGGGCAATATACAGCAGTTTGGTGAGGTCAGCGGCGAATTGTCTACAACCCAGCTAACGACATACTTTGAGCGCGTGGGCATTAATTTCGCCTCCAAGCCCTATCCCGATCGCTACCGCACTGAAGTTAATCTGGCAGCACTAGACTGGATGCAGACCGTTGCAGACCGTCTAAAACGGGGCTACGTCCTTACAATCGATTACGGGTACACCAGCGATCGCTACTACCGTCCTACGCGGTCTCAGGGTACGCTGCAATGCTATTACCAGCACACCCACCACTCAAACCCTTACATCCATCTGGGGCAGCAGGATATCACTGCTCACGTTGACTTCACCACATTGGAGAAGCAAGGGCAACAGTGCGGGTTGATGCCAGTCGGTTTTACCCAACAAGCTTTGTTTCTCATGTCACTAGGTTTGGGCGATCGCATGGCAGTACTAAGCCAATCAACTGCCACCGATGTCCAGACCATTCACACAATGCTGCGTCAGCGAGATGCGCT
>JBBSHC010000870.1:0-1576 GCA_038253425.1 Leptolyngbyales cyanobacterium
AGGATAAACGCCACACCGAGCGCGATGAAGGTAGAAAAGGCTTGTGCAGCAGGTCCCATCACGCCAAAGAAAGCGATGACGGAAATGATGGAGGCAATCATCATCGAGCCAAAGCCAACCGGATTGAAGTTATACAGGTGTGCCCGTTTGAACTCAATGTAGGACGGGCTGAGACCCAATGGTTTGTTGATCACCAGGTCTGCCACCAACGCACCTACCCATGCGATCGCCACGTTCGAGTAAAAACCCAGCACCCACAGCAACACATTAAACACACCCAACTCTTGCAGGGTCAGCGCAATGATGAGGTGAAACACCAGCCAAACAACGCGACCGGGATGGGCATGAGTCAAACGCGAGAAGAAATTAGACCAGGACAGGGAGCCAGAATACGCATTCGTAACATTAATCTTGATCTGCGACAAAATAACAAAGAAGGTCGCCAGTGCCAGGTAAATGGCTGGATTGGAGAAGATATCTTTGAAGCCCTCAATGTACATGTGAATGGGTTCGTTTGCCTTCGCAATATCCACACCATTCTTCACGGCAACGGCTGTAAAGAAACCACCTGCCCACTGCTTCCACGCCCCCAGAATGACCCAACCGGGACCAGCCAGCATGACTGCCCACCACCACTTGCCATTGTTCTGAGGAGTCTTATCAGGCATGAAGCGCAGGTAGTCTACCTGTTCACCAATCTGGGCAATCAGCGACAGGGCAACGCCCGCACCAGAGGCACAGAGCAGAATATCAAAACCGCTACCGCTAGGTGATTTGCCCGCAAAATTAGTCCACGCCGAAAACGCCTGCGGATCCTTGATCAGCACGGCAAACCAGGGTGCAAACATACCCAGCAGCCAGACAGGTTGCGTCCATACCTGCAACTTTGCCAGCAGGGTCATGCCAAAAACAACTAAGGGGAAAATGGCGATCGTACACAGCAAGTAACCCCACACCAACGGCAGACCAAAATACAGCTCGATCGCTTGAGCCATAATTGCACCTTCGAGGGCAAAAAAGATAAAGCAGAAAGAGGCGTAAATGACGGAGGTGAGTGTAGAGCCGATGTAGCCGAACCCTGCACCACGCGTCAACAAGTCCATATCAATGTTGTACTTGGCGGCGTAGTAGGAAATGGGTGCCCCAGTCACAAAAATGATGATGGCAGAAATGAGAATCGCCACGAACGAATTTGTGAAGCCGGAGCTAATCGCGATCGAACCTCCGATCGCAAAATCTGCCAGATAGGAAATGCCACCCAGTGCCGCATTTGCCACGGTGAACTCAGACCACCGCCGAAAGGAGCGTGGGGCATAGCGCAAGGAATAATCTTCCAGGGTTTCATTCACCACCCAGGAACTGTAATGTCGTTTGGTTTTCTCCAGTTTTGCAACTGCGCTTTGATCTCTAGCCATGAATTAAGCTCAAGCCTCCGTAAAAATCATCAGTAAATATCGCCATCTAAAACTAGTTCTAAGGGAACAGCCGCGTTGCAAAACATGGCTTTCAGCAGATAGATCTACGTTTTAGAAAGGCACTAAAACTAAGCCTTGAAGAGGCACTTTCAAACAGGAAA
>JBBSHC010000871.1:0-1525 GCA_038253425.1 Leptolyngbyales cyanobacterium
CGCAAAAATGGTATGCACCAAGAGCCACGAACCCAGAATCGTGATCACCGCCAGTGCCAGATGTACCACCAAGATTGTGGTCGTCGTTCCTTTCGTGTCCCGCAGCATAAAGCCGATCGCAAAAACGCTCGCACAAGCCGCAGCGAGGATCAGGCTCAAAATTACTAGCCGTCCTTCATCCTGACGTTTCGCATTACGACGCATCATGTCTGGGGTAGCCTGCACCATTACTAGCCAGCTCAAAAGCAGAAAACAGAGCAGCCCAGCGTCCCAGATGCTAAGTACACGGGATGCCAGATGCAGCCAAGTTGGCAGTAAAACTGCCACGATGCCAGACACCAAAAGAGAGCTGATGAGTCGGAATCGAATATAGGGTTTTTGCAGCCTGGGAAACGGATTCACAGCACCTCTCAGCAATGGTTGCGACTGGAAGTATACCGTTGAACTAATTGAGACTGCGATCGCCCCTCACGTTGTACACATTGCTGCCGCATGACTATAGACAGGTTCGCTGCCAGTTTGGTAAACGTATCGTGCTAAAGCCGATCGCTGCCTTCATACCCTGCCAAGCAAACACACTTTCGGGCAAGTCAGCCTGAGCAAAGGTAGCCTTTCAGCCGATCGATCGCGCTCTGGCACGCACATAAAAAGGCTGAAATGATAAAACCCGCCTCTAGAGCGGGTCTTTTGCAATCGGAGCGGCGAGATTCGAACTCACGACCCCTACTACCCCAAAGTAGTGCGCTACCAAGCTGCGCTACGCCCCGATGTGCTTTCCAAATATAGCATAACGAGTTAATTCTACGAAAGACCTCAAGTCACTTCCTTAATGGCAGCTTGCGCGTCCCGACGTAGCCCCGCAGCAATGCGAAAAAGCTCTTGCCCAGTGTGCAGGTAGTAATCATCGTAATTGAGTGTGAAAAACTCTAATTGCTCAATACCATCGCCAACCTGACTCAGGCAATAGTAAAGATGCGCCGCTGCACTAGCGACACTGGAAGGGTTCGGGAGGGAATGAAAGATGCTTCCAGCGCGATCGAGGCGATCACGACAGTCATCCAGATACGCTTGAAAGTCTGACATTAGGTCATCATCAAAAGGATCGGCTGCCAGCGCATCGATTTGTTCATTCAGCGGTTTGAGAATTTGCATCACCAAGCGACTAACGGGCGTATACACCTGCGTTAACCATTGCTTTAAATGGTCATCTGCCTGCTGCGCTGTTTGTTGTTGGCGATGACGGGCTTGAGCTGCGGCAGTGCGTTGCTGTCGATTCCCCCGACCCCCTGAAAAGCCAGCCGCTTCTAGCTGTGAAAGATACTCTAGCTGTTCGTCGTAGGATTTGCGGTTTTCAGCGTCTCCTAGAACTTCATAGGCAGCATTGACTCTGGCAATCTTCTCGTGGTTGGCAGTTTCACGATTGCTATCAGGATGGAACTGCTTCGCTAACCGCCGATATGCCTGTTTAATCTCCGCCTGCGTTGCGGTTGGCGCAACATTCAACGTGCGGTAATGGTCAGACCTC
>JBBSHC010000872.1:0-1491 GCA_038253425.1 Leptolyngbyales cyanobacterium
AGCCTTTAGCTTTCAGCGGTCAGCTTTCAGCCTTCAATCCTTCAATTTTGCGCGACCCAGTACGATAAAAGTCCCAGCGCGATCGCTACTACCCAGATCTGCATTAACAGTGGGTTGATCAGGACAACCATCACACCAACCGCGATGAGTCCGGTTCCAACTAATCTGACCATTACTCTTTACAGCTAAATTGCTGGCAGTTAACGTCTGCTCCTTTCTTCAAGTGGCTACAAAATAATCTGTAAAATCACGGTAAGTTCACAGAAACTCTACAAAACCCAAATTTTTCCAGCGCACGGTTGGCTGAGGGGCTTTTTTACTGTCGTCCTCTGAAGATGCCTAAAAATTTGATTCTGAGGTCGCGTTCTATGAAATGGCTTGGTTGGGCGATCGCCAGAACTTAACAACGTGTGTGCTTTGTGTGCACTACAACACCCTATCCCGCGTTAAAGGCGGTGATGGTTTAGAGCGTGGTTTTCGATCGCGTTGCAGTTGCTGTCTGGTGCGATGGTCAAACGAGACATGGCTCGATCGTGGCGATAACGGATTGCGCGATCGCGTCTAAGTCATAACCACCTTCTAGCCCAAACAAAAGGTGACGAGTCAGCGACAAGCAATGACGCGTAAACACACTAAAGTCTTTGGGCTTGAGCGAAATGCCAGCGAGGGGATCGGCATGGTTGGCATCGTAGCCGGCGCTGATAATGAGCAAATCAGGCTGAAAGGCAGCCAAAAAGGGCATCACCTGTTGCTCAAAGACAGGGGCGTATTCGATCATAGTGCTGCCAGGAGCCATCGGCAGGTTTAAAACATTCGCGTGAAAGCCCCGCTCGTCGTTGGCACCTGTACCGGGATATTGCGGTGATTCGTGAATGGAACAGTAGGCAATTTGAGGATGCGTTTCAACGATCGCCTGCGTGCCGTTGCCGTGATGCACATCCCAATCGAGAATGGCAACGCGATCGATGTTGGGTTGTTTCAGCGCGTAATGGGCAGCGATCGCAGCATTGGAAAAAATGCAAAACCCCATCCCCATTTCACTCAAGGCATGATGCCCCGGTGGACGTGCCAGCACAAACGCGGGTTCTCCTGCTGCCAACACATAGTCAACGCCATCCAACCAGGCACTCACTGCCAACAGCGCCACATCATAGGTTTGGGCTGAGACAGGCGTATCGGCATCAATATAACCGCCACCCCGGCTTGCCAGTCGGCGCACGCCCTCAATGTAGCGCTGCGAATGCACCTGTTCTAAGTGGGGCATCACAGAACGATCAGCGGTAGAAGTGGGCGATCGCCAATCAAGCTGATCTGCCCATGCTGTCTCCTCCAGCGCCTTTTTGATGGCAGTCAGGCGCTCCGGCTTTTCTGGGTGAAGATAGCCCGTTTTGTGCAGCAAAAAATCGTCGGAGTAAATGATTGGCAGCATGGAGCGTAGGGGAGAGGGGAGAAGGTAAAAGGCAAAAGGTAAAAGGTAAAAGGTAAAAGGCA
>JBBSHC010000873.1:0-1454 GCA_038253425.1 Leptolyngbyales cyanobacterium
AGAGGGTCATGTCACCGATGAGTGGATTAGCCACGAGTGGGCGGTCAGCCCGTGCCTATGCAGTCTTGTCGATTGCAGCAGCAGTAGTGACGATCGCCCTCAAGTTCGGGGCTTATCGACTGACAAACTCAGTGGGGTTGCTGTCGGACGCGATCGAATCCTTGGTCAATCTGGTGGCAGCAGTCGTTGCTTTTTGGGCGTTGACCGTTGCTGCCAAACCACCCGACGCTGGACACGCTTTCGGGCATTCTAAAGCCGAATACTTCTCTAGTGCGTTGGAAGGCACCTTAATTATCATTGCCGCTGCCAGCATCGCAGTCGCTGCCGGGGAACGGCTGTTTCATCCCCAATCCCTGGAACAGATTGGCTTGGGTCTAGCCATTTCGACGATCGCCACTGTGGTCAACGGTGTCGTTGGCTTCCTCTTGCTACAAGCGGGACGGCGCTTACGCTCCATCACGCTCCGCGCTGATGCCCATCATCTCTTTACTGACGTTTGGACTTCGGTAGGTATTTTGCTCGGCATTGTGCTGGTCAAACTCACGGGTTGGTTGGCGCTTGACTCGATCGTTGCTCTGATTGTGGCAGCGAACATCGTGTGGGCAGGCATCCGCTTGCTGCGAGAAACAGGATCGGAACTGCTGGATGCGGCGTTACCTGCCAGTGACCAGGACGTTATCGCGCTGGTCTTGAATGAATACAACACTCAGGGCATTCAGTTTCATGCGCTGCGAACCCGTGTCGCAGGCTCACGTCGCTTTGTTTCGTTGCATATTCTCGTTCCTGGAGCGTGGACAGTGCAACGCGGTCATGATTTATGTGAAGTGATTGAGCTTGCCATCAGCAAAGTCTTACCAGGTACTCATGTGACCACTCACCTGGAGCCGCTAGAAGACCCAGCTTCCTGGGCTGATCAGGAACTCGATCGCACGATGAACACGTAGAGATTTGCGTCTATGAACCGTTATGCCCGTTCAGGTTGACCTCTAGTTGAGCAGTCAGGCTGCTGCTCAACTAGAGGATGCGATCGAGCGCTGCAAAACTCTGATAAAGTTCAGGTGATAGTTCGGTTCTAATGGGGAGCAGCCATTAGAGGAAACGGGGAAAGTTTGGTGAAAATCCAACGCTGTCCCGCAACTGTGAGAGTGCCTTAATGAGGTCTCTTAGCCAGGATGCCCGCCGATCATCTCATTGCTTTCAACCCATCTGCGAGGTACAAGATGACGGCTCAATCTCTCGGTTCTATCCAGCAACACGTTACCTGTTGGACGCTTTCGGTGCCTGGGCAATCGGCACTCTATCTCTCACTCTGCACGTTGACTCTCTGGACGATTTACTTCACGACCTATCCGGCAATTCACGACAAAGTGCATACGTTGCGTCATCACACAGCGCTTGTGAGCTGCCATTAGGGCTTGGATTTAGCCAATTCGTGTTGTAGACGTTCAGAATAA
>JBBSHC010000874.1:0-1398 GCA_038253425.1 Leptolyngbyales cyanobacterium
ATCAGCATCTTACCAGCGCTGTTAGATTGTTTCGTCACAGTTTTGCAGTGTGCGTCAAGGGAAACAGCGATCGCACCGTGGACGTTATAAGCTGGCTACAAGTAAGCAGTGGGCAGGTTGTGCTGACGTATGCACTGATCCAAATCTATGATCGAACGCGATCGCGTCTATTCAAACTCTCACCAAGCTCTCGATCGACTGCCCCATACACTAAAAATGACACCTGAAACGCGTCGTCAGCGGCTACTAACATTTGATAACGATGCTGTTGCCGCCTGGATCTTTTTAGCTCCAGCCCTACTTTTGCTTGGCGTGTTTGTCTTTTACCCGATCGCCTATCTGTTTTACCTCAGCTTTACCACAGGTAGCTTTACTAGAACTGGAGTTCACTGGGTCGGCTTGAGAAACTACTGGCGCTTGCTGCTTAATCCCGACTTTTGGCAGGTGTTGGGCAACACCATCTACTTCACTACAGCAACCGTGATTCCCAGCGTACTCTTGCCCCTGGGCTTAGCCGTGCTGTTAAACCGTACCTTCGCGCTACGCGATCTGTTGCGGGCAGCTTACTTTCTGCCATCGATTACCTCTCTGGTTGCCGTTGGTTTAGGCTGGCGCTGGCTGTTTCAAACCGACGGACCCGTGAACGATGGGTTAGCAATGCTTGGTCTTGTCCCCATTCCCTGGCTTAGTAGTACAGTCTGGGCGATGCCCGTGCTCATTCTGCTAAGCATTTGGAAGCAGCTTGGCTTCAACCTGGTGGTGTTCCTGGCAGGGCTGCAAACCATTCCGCTCAGCCGTTACGAAGCCGCCGCACTAGATGGAGCCGGACCCTGGCAAACGTTTTGGTACATCACCGTACCAGGGTTACAGTCCACGCTCACCTTTTCCGCCGTAACCACTGCTATCTTCACGCTGCGGAGCTTTGAGCAAGTTTACGTGATCACAGGCGGGGGACCGCTCAATTCCACCAATCTGCTGGTTTACTACATCTACGACCAAGCCTTTGCCCAATTTGACTTTGGCTATGCGGCAGCGGCGGCAACACTGCTACTAGGGGCAACGCTGCTGCTAATTGCAGTACAGCTTAAGGGGTCGCGGGAGGAAGCGTAATGGTTTGAGGCGCGTTCACCCACTGGTCGATCGCAGCAAAGTCGATTCGCTCTGCGTGTCCCCAAAAAGCTTCAAGGTTATAAAATTCCCGTTCTTGAGGCATAAAGACATGGACAATGACATCGCCGTAATCTTGCAGAGTCCAGCTACCTTCTGACTGCCCTTCGGTACGTTTGGGAACGCGCTGTAAGTCATCTCTGATGGTGGTTTGAATCGACCCTGCGATCGCGCGCACTTGTGCCTTTGAAAAGCCCGTCACAATGACAAAGTAATCTGCGAGGGTAGAAA
>JBBSHC010000875.1:0-1395 GCA_038253425.1 Leptolyngbyales cyanobacterium
AATCATGAGTTGTCCATATTGGTCAGCTTATGGTTGCCGCTCTGACTGTCAACTTATGGTTGTAAGTTGTTGCAGCCACTAGATTAGCAGGGCTTTAGACACCAGAAAATCTACCATAATCCGCAGGCGGACAAAGCGTAGCAGGCGTTAACGTTCCTGATGCACCTGTTAGAACAGTTGTGTCCGTACCATTTGGGACAGTACCTGCCGTGACGCGCCCAGCAATCAGCAGTCCCAAGGTATTGATTAGCCGTAAAGCGTTTGCGCCCTTACTTGCTCAAAGACACTATTAAACGGCTTCCATACTTAGTCTTGCTCAAGGAGCCATACACAACTCATTCTCAGACTATCCTGGAAAAGCTGATGTGACGAACCGCAATGCTGAACATTTCTCAACTGCTGGCAGACGAGCTTGACCTCAAACCGTTTCAGGTGAGTAATGCGCTCGAACTTTTTGCCGAAGGGGCAACGGTGCCGTTCATCGCGCGGTACCGCAAAGAGCGTACGGGCGAGATGGATGAAACCCAGTTGCGAGATTTGTCCGATCGCTACACTTATCTGACCGAACTGGAAGAGCGGAAGAAGGCGATTCTGGAGTCGATTGCCCAGCAGGATAAGCTCACCCCCGCACTGAAAGCTAAAATCACCGCGTGTCTGCAAAAGAACGAACTTGAGGATCTCTATTTACCGTATCGTCCCAAACGTCGCACTCGCGCCACGATTGCCCGTGAAAAAGGGCTGGAGACATTAGCCGCGTTCATCAAGGCACTCAACAATCCAACGGCTGCACCCGCTGATCTGGCAACCGAAGCTACAAAGTACGTTTCCGCAGAAAAAGGCGTGGCAACGGCTGAGGAGGCGCTGAAGGGTGCAGCCGATATTCTGGCGGAGGAAGTGGCAGAGAAGGCAACCCTTCGGGCGTATCTGCGCGAATACCTCATGGCGGAGGGTGTTTTAACCTCAAAGGTGAAAGGCGACCATCCCGAAGGCTCGACGAAGTTTGAGATGTATCGCAGCTATCAGGCAAAAGTGAAGGCGATCGCGTCGCATAACTTGCTGGCGCTGTATCGCGGTGAAGATGAAGGGATTCTCGATGTAGAACTGACCTTTAATGAAGAAACCGTGCTTTCCTACCTCGAAGCGCAAGAACTGCGGGCAAAACAGCGGGTTGTCCGTGCGTTTTATCGAGAGATGCTCAAAGATGCGTTTCATCGGTTGATGAAAAATTCGCTCATCACAGAAGTGCGATCGGCAAAAAAAGTAGAAGCCGATGTCGAATCGATCAGCACTTTTGAGGCGAATTTGCGGGAACTGTTGCTGTCCGCCCCGGCTGGCATGAAACCCACACTGGCGATCGACCCTGGTTTTCGCACAGGTTGCAAAGTGGCAGTGCTG
>JBBSHC010000876.1:0-1390 GCA_038253425.1 Leptolyngbyales cyanobacterium
AGTAATCCGCAAGTTCATCGACTCCACTAAGCCCGATACCTTGCCAACCTGAATCACATCGCCAACGGCATATTGATCCTCCCAGAGAATCAACAGCCCATTAATGACATCCTTGATCAGGTTTTGCGATGCGAACGAAATTGCTAACCCCAAAATTCCGGCACCCGCAAGAATAGGAGCCAGTTCAACCCCAAGAATTGAAAGCGCACTGAGCACCCCAGCGCTTAACCAGACGGTAGCAACAACGCTCCGTAACACCCGTGAAAAGGTAGACACTCGAAGCGCCAACCGCTGTGACGTATCAGGCGCAATCAGTTCGTTAGCTGCCAGCGCGCTAAAGAAGCGATCGATTACAACGTCGCTCACACGAATTAAAAGGTATGTCACGAAAATGACGCCAGCGATCTTTAATGGACCTGACAGTATCAAAGACTGAAGCCAGCGGGTATAGGGAAACAGCCCCAAAATAATAAAACCGCCGCCCAGCCAGATGCCTAACTGAATGACTTGTAAAAGCCGTCGTTGAACATCGTTGAGGTTTCGCTGCCGTCGTCGGTTGATTTGCTCTTGCACTGCGGTCATCGCCATTGTGCTCGTTGGATCAAGCAGGCTGGGGGCTGTTTCGTTTGCTACCTTTGCCTGGTCAAGGAGGTGCTGCCGTTGAGTTTTGAGTCGCCGCTGTACCAGTACCACAATGCCACTGGCGACCACCATTCCCAGTGCTAGTTGTCCGGCTAGCGATCCCTGTTTGATCAATGATCGAGGCTGACGCTCTTGTTTGGCAGTGACTAAGGCATCTGTAATAGTCTGGGTCAGTTCTTTGGCGCGTTGTTCTGGGTCTTGTCCTTGAAGCTGTGCATCCAGCGTGGTTACAGTCATGAGGTAGCGATCGCCAATGGAGATCACTGGCAAACGGCTTTGCTCATCAACTACTGCATTAACGTTCAGGGTTTTGGCATCAGCATTACTATCGTTGGCAATCCGGTTTAGCGTTTCTTCGATTTTTCTGACCCGTTCTTTAATGGGCGGTGTACCTGTGGTTGCAGCCCCCGCTTGAGGGCGCACATTGGGAGCGGCGATCGTAAACAGTTTGCGTCCGTCGAGTTCAATATCAGCAGTGGAAACATCGGATGTTGCACTAGATGGACTTGCTGCCACCAGCTTGGGTACCTGTAGGTTGGGTGGCACAACAGTCTGCCCTAGCCCAACGGCACCTGTGAAAACGATTAGCCCTGTTGTCAGGATGCCCAACCCAAGTTTGACAAAACGCCCCCGGTATCGCCTGGACGACCAGAGCTGCGTTCGTTCGTAGGATGACATAACTTGTGTCTGGTTTACATCCATTTGCATAGAGTGATCCAACGTCCAGTAATTCTATGCACCGTTGATC
>JBBSHC010000877.1:0-1378 GCA_038253425.1 Leptolyngbyales cyanobacterium
ACACTTGTCAAACCTCTAAAAGGATGGGCTGCGGTGCAAGGCGAGCCAGGACTTGCTTCAGCACCATGACTGTCCAATCGATATCTGCACTCCTGGTATCTCGTCCTAACGTAAGGCGAATGCCTGATTTAGCGAGTCGATCGCGATAGCCCATCGCCACCAAAATCGGACTCGGAACCAGCTTGCCGCTACTACACGCCGATCCAGCGCTGATGCCAATTCCTGCTAGATTCATCTGCCGCACTAGAGTTTTGCCGCTGAGAATTTCTCCATCCGCGTAGTGCAGAGAAAAGCTGACGTGATGAGGCAGACGGTTCCAGCGATCGCCCGTTGGCACTAACCCTGGTGTGTCAGCCAGTTGATCAAAGAGTTGTTCGCGCAGGTGAATTAAACGAGGCGTTTCGATCGCCATTTCTTGAGCCGCCAACTCTGCTGCGATGCCAAACCCAGCGATCGCTGGAAGCGCCTGAGTGCCTGATCTCAGCTTCGATTCTTGCCCGCCGCCACCCAAAAGCGGTACTAACTCCACACTCGGACGGACATACAGTGCTCCGGCTCCTTGCGGTCCATAAAGCTTATGGCTCGACAGAGACAATAAATCGACGGGGAGGTGCTGCACGTCGATCGGCAACCGTCCCGCTACCTGCACCGCATCCGTATGAAATAAGGCTCCATGAGCGCGAGTGATCTCACACAATTGGGCGATCGGCTGAATCGTCCCCACCTCACTTTGACCGTAAATCATCGATACCAGCACTGTGTTAGAACGCAACGCGGATTGAAGCTCGATCGGGTTGACGCGCCCTAAAGAATCGACGTTTAGCCGCGTGACTCGCCAGCCCCATTGCTCTAAAAGCCTCCCAGGTTCGGTGATCGCTGAATGCTCGACGCTAGAAATAATGATGTGCTGCGGGGTCGCATAGTTTCGTGCCACACCCATGACTGCCAAATTGTTTGACTCCGTGCCTCCAGAGGTGAACACAATTGTCTCAGACGGAGCATTGAGCAGCCTTGCTACTTGAACTCTGGCACGCTCTAACAACGTGGCTGCCTGTTGCCCCCACGCATGGAGGCTCGAAGGGTTTCCCCACTGTTCGGCTAAAACTTGTTGCATCAGCGCGATCGCCTCTGGGCGAGTGGGCGTCGTCGCACTGTAATCTAAATAGATTTGCATAAGTCACTCAGCAGTAGAACAGATTAAAAACCGCAATTCTTTTTGGGTACCCTACAGAGGCATCGTTTTTACCCTAGAATTCTCAATCTATCTTATTGTGCGTCCAATCATCTCCCTCTCCCGAAGTTTATATGCTGCTGCCTTAGCACTTGGCTTAGTCGCGTGTCAGCAAGCTCAACCCCAGCAGCCCTCTCGTCCTACTCC
>JBBSHC010000878.1:0-1315 GCA_038253425.1 Leptolyngbyales cyanobacterium
ATCTTGAGCCATTGACGATACGCTTTCAGACGAAACTCCAGCATGAAGGGCGGCTCTTCTTTCTTTGCCGAAATCAGCCGGATCACATCTTCATTCAACCCACGCGGAATGGTGTCGGATTCAATGTTGGTGATAAACCCATATTTGTAGGGTTGGTTGACCAAGTTTTGAACGGTTGCACTCATCGGTATTGTTCTCTGGTCTACGGTTAAAGTTCGTACTTACAAAAAAATGTTCAGACGTTAGGTGTGCTGCTGGTTCGTAACCACTCTAATTTCGTCAAACGTGATGTCTTGTTGATCGCCAGCAAAGTCATTGTCTGACGGCAAAAACAGCATACAATGGCATTCTTTGCGCTCACGCATGGGCACACAAGGGCAGTTCCAGTAGGCAGCTTCCACTTCGGCGGCTTTATCTTCGTAGTGGCGACAGGGGCAGAGCGGCGAACCTAAATCATCCTTGTGTTTGGCGAGTCCTTCGATGACTACTGCCGTGACGCCAGGATCAACGCAAAAATAAGTGCCAGTCCGCTTGGCATAAGTGATCGAAAAATGCCTCATCGCTTCGAGGCTTTTGTCGGTGGATTGAGCAGCCAGGTTGGGTTGAGTCTCTGAGTTCATGAGGCAGCGCGACAAGACGACGGTTCGATTCTATAATCAAAACAACACGGATGTTGCTTAACTATCATTGTAGGGTACTTTAGCAACAATGTTGTTGTCAAAGTCGAAGCCTAAAACCGAAGCTTAAAGTCGCCGTCAACACTGATTCTAATGTTGCCTGTAATCGTTTGGCACGATGCACAAGCAAATGTTAGCTGTCAGCCTTACCGCTGGAACGAGAATGACGACTACCCAACGACCTTCTACAAAACAGGACATTCTGCACCATTTGCTGAAGCAGGGGCAGTTAACGGCGCAAGAATTGGCCGAGCAATTGCACGTGAGTCCGCAGGCGATTCGGCGGCACCTGAAAGATTTGGAAACTGAAGAGTTGATTAACCATCAGGCAGTGCAGACGACGATGGGTCGCCCTAATTACCGCTATGCGCTCAGTGTTAAGGGGCGCGATCGCTTTCCCGATCGCTATGATGATTTTGCGGTTTCGTTGCTAGATACGCTGGCAGAAACAGTGGGTGCAGACCAGATGGGTTCCATTCTGCGAAAACAGTGGGAACGCAAAGCAATGGAGTATCGCGATCGTATTGGCAACGGTTCCTTTAAAGAACGGGTCGATCGACTGGTTTCACTCCGCCGCGCTGAAGGCTACATGACAGAGTGCCACGCGATTAAGGCAAACGAAGCCGTGATTGAGGTTG
>JBBSHC010000879.1:0-1230 GCA_038253425.1 Leptolyngbyales cyanobacterium
AAACCCAGTCTTAGCCCTGCAAGCGAATAGCCTTTAGACAGGGTACGAATCACCATCACGTTTTCAAACTCCTGCACTAATGGCAGTGCCGTCTCCTCCGCAAAGTCAACGTAGGCTTCGTCAACCACCAAAAGACCCGACAAATTAGCTGCCAGTGTCCGCAGTTCATCAATGGGTACGGTATGTCCAGAGGGGCTGTTTGGCGAGGCAATAAAAGTCACTGCACCATCGGCAGCAAGCAGTGCCGCGATCGGTAGGCGGTAATCGTCTACATAAGGAATTTCAACATGCTCGGCGGGCTGCATTTCCGTTAAAGTGCGATACAGCACATACGTTGGTACCGGATAAACGACCGGACGCCCCAACTCAGCGCAGGAACGCACAATCACGTTCAGTACATCATCGCTACCATTGCCGACAATAATCCAGTCTGCTGGAACGCCCAACGCCTCGCTGATTGCCCGCCGAAATTCATTGGCGTAGGGGTCGGGGTAGCGCCGCAGCCACTCGTGATCCAGCGTTTGCAGAACCGCGATCGCAGCGGGTGAGGGTGGATAGGGATTCTCGTTGGTGTTGAGCTTGATGATGGTTGTATTCGGCTTGGGCTGCTCACCAGGAACATACCCAGTCATCGCGTCAACGTTGGAACGGAAGTAAGTGGTCACGGCTTTGTCTACGTCAAAAATTACTTACTGAGAAAGAAAACCAGTGAACAGCAGCGGCAAAAGAATGAGGGCAGACACAATTAAAACAAGGGTGCCTGGATCAAGCTTGATGACATTCTTTTCTGGGTCACGCATCTGTACCTCTGGGGCGATCGAGCTATTAACCCAGCCTAAAGGATAGCCGCTCGTTTCTCAAAGCTAAAATCAGTTGAAAGCATAGCGTGACCAGCACGATCCGTTGTACAGGCGATGACTATGTTGCACATTCACCCCATGAGAGGTAAACAAAGTAGGGCTTTTTGATGGAAGGCTGGCTCTAGCTGAGGGGCTACGAAGTCATCGCTACAGCATTCATTAACGCAGCAAAAAGCCCCTGGGCGTCTCCGCTCACGAGGGAAACCGTCGCTTTCAGCTCCGAGAGAGATAGGAGGACGAAGATGCCGGTAGGGTATGGAACGCCCGGTATCTCATGTTCAAGCAGGATAACGTCGCCGAGGTTAAACGTCGGAATTTCCATTGTGCGCCTCCTTCTCCGCGCGCTTTCGCCGTTGTGCTTCCAGCCCCT
>JBBSHC010000880.1:0-1203 GCA_038253425.1 Leptolyngbyales cyanobacterium
CGTTTACGTCTTCTGACACCATGACATACGGCACCTTGAGCGCGATCGCCAGATGCTCCACTAGCGCTGGAAAAAACGCCGTGCCTGTTACCGAAGCCGTGCCTGTGACAATGTTTCGCAATGTGTCTTCTGCCCGTTGTCGTTCTACGATTTCCTGCTGCAACGCCTGGTTAATGGCTTCGAGTTGCTCCGGTGTTTTGAGGGTCAAAAACTTGGGCAGCAAGCTCACAAGCTGTACCGCCGTGTAGCAAGATACTACCGCCGTTAATGCCCGCTCGATACCCGATACCCAGTAGATAGGATGCCACAGCGTCCAAATATCAAGTAGATGACCCGTGCCGCAGAGAATAATGAATGCGCCAAAGAGGGCGAAAACATTTGAAAACGCGATGTCTTTCCGCTTGTGGATGAAATCAAGGAGTATTGCTGGAATGGAGAAGTACGCGATCGCAATCAGTGCATCACTAATCAAATGCAGCAGTACCAAAGGTGTTTGCCAAAGATAGCAATGTCCATGCGGGATATAACGACCGGGTGAAAGCAAATGATTGAACAATTCCAGCATTGTTTTTAGCGATAAACCTTTACACAGCCCAGGTAGCCAGCGAGATCAGCAGTTTAGTTAAGCAGCTTAGTTAATTGTAAATAGGAGTTTGCGGACTGCGCTCTCAGCTATGAAGTTGCACCCTATGCAGCTACCGCGTCATGAAAAAGTGGCTAAAGCTCATTCCCCGTCAGAAAAAGTCGTTTTACAACTCAAAGGGGGTTGCCCTGGTCATCTGACCGTTCACCGAGTGCTGCTAAGAGGGTGAAGTTTTCCGTAGACCAGAAGTACTCGTCTGCTCAATAAACTGTACTTATAGTGCCCACATTGGGTTGGCAGAATCTAAGTATTTTTAATGGTTAGAATTTTGTCAGGTTCATGAAGTTGGGTTCGCCTTTTCGATCGAGCTGCGCCCAAAGTTGCCAAAGGAGTTTGGGCAGTCAACCTTAGAAAAAGGTCGATTGGCAACAGCTTAGACCCAAAACAAAACTTGCGAAGCTAAGCGTTTGAACGGGTCTCATCTCTCTGTAAATGCCCTATACCAGGCTATTTCTCTACGTAACTACTCAGGCTGAAGAACAGGAAAAATGGGCTGTCCCAGAAAAACCTGCTTTAGAGCATCGAGCAAATTATGCCCCTGCTTCTTGAGGGTAGAAAGA
>JBBSHC010000881.1:0-1095 GCA_038253425.1 Leptolyngbyales cyanobacterium
AAGCCTGCGGAGAAACACGGCATGGATTTGGTTAGACTACAAAACGTTTTAGATAATGCTTCCTTTGCGATCCTGTTTACGACAGTACTTGTTTATTGGGTAGGAGCAGCCTTTCCGCGTCTTCCTGCTCTAGCAATGATTGGTACGACGGGAATGGCGATCGCGAATCTTAGCATTGCTGCTTTGCTGGGCGCACGGTGGTTAGAGGCAGGGTACTTTCCCCTCAGCAACCTTTATGAGTCGCTCTTTTTTCTGGTATGGGGCATTACGACGATTCACCTCATCGCAGAAAATATGAGCGGCAGTCGTCTGGTGGGTGTGGTAACAGCTCCGGTTGCGATGAGTATTACAGCGTTTGCGGCTCTGACCTTACCTGGCGATATGCAGGCGTCTGCTCCCCTGGTACCCGCGCTCAAGTCCAACTGGCTGATGATGCATGTCAGCGTGATGATGCTCAGCTATGCCACATTAATGGTTGGGTCACTGTTGGCGATCGCCTTTCTCGTTGTCACACGTGGGCAAACAATTGAATTGCGGGGCAGTTCGGTTGGTACAGGTGCTTACCGCGATCGCAACTACCAGCTTCGTCGGGATGGAGCGATCGTTCCTCCCAGCGTTAATACGCTTTCGACAGAAAAAATTGAAGCTAACGGCAGTACAACCACCGCAGTACTCGATACTCCATCTATAGCAGTTGAAACCGCTTCCTTACCACTGTCACCCCAGCGCTTGAGCCTTGCCGATACCCTCGATAACATCAGTTACCGCATCATTGGTCTGGGCTTTCCACTGCTCACGATCGGCATTATTGCGGGTGGTGTCTGGGCAAATGAGGCTTGGGGATCGTACTGGAGCTGGGATCCGAAGGAAACGTGGGCGCTAATCACGTGGTTGGTGTTTGCTGCCTACCTCCACGCTCGAATCACCAAAGGATGGCAGGGGCGTCGTCCGGCACTACTTGCAGCGGCTGGTTTTGTAGTCGTCTGGGTTTGCTACCTGGGCGTAAACCTCTTGGGCAAAGGACTCCACAGCTACGGCTGGTTTCTTTGAATGAGGAAAGAGGCTAAGAGCTAAAGGCTAAAAAGCTGAACTCAA